>JBCDGX010000141.1:0-10431 GCA_038750805.1 Myxococcota bacterium | reverse complement strand
GTCCGCGCGACCGTCCACGGGCCCACGGCGCTTCTGCTCCGGCGCGCGATGGGGGGCGGAGCTGGCGCTGGTCTCCGGCGCGTCGTCCGCGAGGGCCTGCACGACGCCGAAGCCCAGGAGGCGCACGACCCCCTCGAAGCCGATCTGAACGTTCTCCGGACGGAGGTCGCGGTGCACGAGGCCGAGGGGCTCGCCGCGCCGATCGGCGAGCTCGTGCGTGGCCCAGAGCGCGTGGCCGATGGACACCCCGATGCGCAGGGCGAGCTGCGGAGGGAAGCGGACGCCGCGGCTCGCCAGGCGCGCCGTGAGCTCCGCGAGCGAGACCCCGAAGGCGTAATCGGTGCGAAGAAAGGGCCCGCCCTCGTCCTCGCCGACGTCCAGCACCGCGACCACGTTCGGATGCTGAAGCTCGCCGAGCAGCCTCGCCTCGCGAAGAAAGCGCGCCCGGGCCCCCGCGTCCTCGCGGAGCACGCCGCTGAGGCGCTTCACCGCGTACATCCGCCGGAAGGCGCCCTCACGACGATAGACCAGCGAGACGATGCTCCCGGAGCGCCGCGCGAGCGTGCGCATGCGCCGAAAACCCGGTGGCGCGCGGTCGGGAACCGCTCGGCTCATCGGGCGCCGCTCGGGCAGCCCCTCATCCCGCGGCGCTCATCGCGCGGCGCCGAAGTTGGTCGGCTCACTGAAGGTCGTGTCCTCGACCGCGTAGACGGTGCGCCGTCCGACGCGCTCCGCGCGGCAGGCGCCCGTGTCGAGGAGGAGGCGGAGCGTCCGCTGCACCCCGCGCACGGTCGTCCCGGCCTCGCTGGCGAGCTCCTTGGCGGTCTTGCCGGGGGAGGCGGCGATGAGGCGGAGGATGCGGTCGCCGAAGGGCGCCTGGCTTCGCGGCTCGGGCAGGATCAGCGCCTTGTCCGGGACGAGCCGAAGCACGTCGCCGCTGCGCTCGACCCGCGCGGCGCCCTCGAGGGCACCCCGCACGCGATGCAGGAGCACGCGGAAGATGCCGTCATGGACCGCCGGATCCATGGCGAAGCCGTAGACCCGGCGGAAGGCCTCGGCGACGGGCAGGCCGGCGCCCCCACCCTCGGAGAGGGCCCCCGCGAGGCCCTGGATGCGCTCGCCCTGGTCGAACAGGTGAGCGCGCTCGGGCGCGACGGGCTCGGCCACGCACCAACGCAGCCGGGGCTCACGGCCGGGCTCGACGCTCCACACGGCCGGCGTCTGGCCGAGGCGCGCCGCCGAGTCGTGAAGCGCGCCCGCGACGGGACGAAGGCGCTCCAGCGTGGCCTCGGCGCCGGGATCGATACCCGCGAGCAACGCGTCGCGCTCGGCGGCGAAGACCGGCGGGAGCACAGCCCCCGCGAGCACCGCGCGCTCTCGCTCCCAGGCCACGGCGTCTCCGGCCTCCGCCGCCTCGCAGAGCCGGCGCCAGCTCCCGGCGGGCTCGCTGAGCGGGCGGCCCGCGCCGTCCTCGCCGACGCCCGCCAGCACGAGCTCCCAGTCGAAGAGGGGATGCCAGAGCGACGGGGCGCTCCGGCAGAGCGCGCCGGCGATGCGCGCCGCGGCGTAGAGGCTGCCCGTCGCGCGGCGGACGCGGCCGAGGACCCAATACGCGAAGTACTCCTGGAGGCGCATGCTCTCCGCGTAGGCCGCGCGGCTGGCCTGCCGGGCCGCCTGCGTCGCGCCCGCGTCGTCGCCTGCCGCCAGCGCCGCCAGCGCCCGAAGCGCCATCTCCTCCACGCGGAGCGCCGGCTGGGCCGCCCGTCCTTCCGGGAGGGGCACGGAGCCGCCGCCGATGAAGGCCAGAAGCGCGCGCGCCGCCGCGCTCCAGCGGTCGCTCCCGTCCGGGCGCGGAGCCGCCGTGGAGCCGAGGGAGCCGAGGTGCTGATGGGCGAGCGCCAGGTCCACGAAGGGCTGGAGCGCCGCCGGCGCCTCGCCTGGCGCAACCGGCGCCTCGCTCGCGACGAGCGGGGCAAAGGCCCGCACCACCGCGTCGTCGCCCCCCGCTCGGGTCCGTGCGACCCCGAGGTCGCCGGCGTAGAGCGCATCCAAGACTGCCGATGCGTCGGTCGCCACGGCGGCATCGTACCTCCCCGCGCCGCAGACCCCCAGCCCTTGCCGCCCGGCCGGGGCTGCGCGAGGTTCCGGCATGCGCTCGGGTCCGCCCGGTCTTCAGCTCCTCGACCACCTCGGCGAGGGCGGCATGGGAGAGGTCGCGCGGGTGCTCCGCCGCGAGGGCGCCTTCGCCCGGCGCTATGCGCTCAAGCGTCTTCGCCGGGAGTTGGCGCGCGATCCCGCGGCGCGGCGCGCGTTTCTCGAGGAGGCGGCGCTCAGCGGGCACCTCTACCACCCGAACGTCGTGCGCGTGTACGAGGTCGGGGAGGACGCCGAGGGGCCCTGGATGCTCATGGAGCTGGTCGAGGGCCCTTCCCTCGCCAAGATCATCCAGACCCTCGACGCCGCGGGCGACGAGGTGCCGCTCCCCGTGGGCCTCGAGCTGCTCCGGGACGTGGCCCTCGGCCTCCGCGCGGCCCACGAGGCCCTCGACGAGCGCGGGCGCCCGCTACAGATCGTCCACCGCGATCTCACACCCTCGAACGTGCTCGTCGGGCGCGATGGCCTCGCCCGCCTGGCGGATTTCGGCATCGCGCGGGCCCGGGGCGCGTCGAGCGCCCGGGCGAACCTGGGGGGCTACGCGGCCCCCGAGCTCTTCGCCGGTGCGCCCGGAGATCCGCGCGCGGATCTCTTCGCCTTCGGCGTGGTGACCTTCGAGCTGCTCGTGGGCCGCCGCCTCTACGCGGGCGAGGGGGCCCCGGAGCGCATCCGTGAGGAGCCCCCGCCGGACCTCTACGAGGAGCGCCCGGACGCCCCGCCGGCGCTGGTGCGCCTCTGCTTCGAGCTGCTGGCGAAGGACCCCTCGAGCCGGCCCGGGTCCGCCGCGCAGCTCGTACGGCGCGTCGAGGCGATCCTCGCGGAAGCAAGCGTGGACGAGACGCCGATCCTCGCGCGGGACTTCGTGACCGAGCTCGAGCGCTACGGCGCCGAGCGCCGCACCGACGAGACCATCCCCATGCTCACGGATCCCGTCTTCGACTGAAGCGACCGGCCCTCACTCGGCCGCGTAGCGCGCGGCGAGCAGGGCCCCGAGCGCGATGCGCGCCCCGGCGTCGCCGTAGCCGAAGCGCTCCCGGAGCGTGCCCAGCGTCCGCGCGGCGCCCTCGCGATCCTCCGGCGTCGGCCCATCGTCGCGGAGGAGCGCGAGCACGTCCTCCCCGAGCCCCCGGAGCTGACGCCGGCGCTCGGCGAAATACGCTTCCTCGAGGCTCTCGAGGTAGCGGGGAAAGAGCGAGGCGGGCTCGGCCTCGACGCCGGGGTTCTCGATGGCCCAGTTCGCGACGGCGCTCATGAGATCCCGGCGGAAGGCGGGCCCGTCCTCGGCGCCGAGCGTTTCCTCGACGCCGCTCATGAGCTCTTCGTCCGCGGCTTCGAGGTCGCCCGTGTGCGGGTTCCGGACGCGCTCTCCCTTCACGAAGTGGGAAGCGTGGAGCACGTAGCGCTCGAAGAGGTCCCGCACCTGCGCCTCCGACACGAGCCCCGTGCTCGTGCGGAGTTCGTCCTCGACGCGGTCCAGCCAGCGCTCGCGCACGCGGCTCACGAAGGCCTTCGCGTCGTGGTAGCCGCGGTCCGGGGCCAGCTTGAGGAACTCGTAATCGTCGCGCTCGCAGAAGGCCTCGAGACGGTCGAGGAGCGCGGGCGGCGCGAGGCAGCCCTCCCCCTCCGAGGCCGCGACGGCGTCGAGGAGAAGCATGCGCATCTCCCGCGGGGAGGCACCGAAGAGGCCCTCGTAATCCGTGGAGCCGCGGCGCTCGCTGTGGATGGCCTGGGCTCCGCCGCGCAGCTGCTTCGCCTGGTCCGGGTCGAGGCGCCGCGGGACGGCCCCGGTGGCGTAGAGGTCGGCCTTCTCGAGGGGCGTGAGATCCGCCGCCAGCTTGCCGAGCTCGCGGTCGTCGAAGCGGTCCGCGCTCGCGCGCCGGAGCCGCGTGAGCACGGCCCAGAGCGCCGCCACGTAGGTCACGTGCGGCGCGACCTCCATGCGGATCTGCGGGAGGATCTGCGCGTCGTAGATGCCCTGCTCCTGCGCCACGTCGCGGAGGTAGGGCACCCGGAGCAGCACGAGACGGCCCCGGAAGGAGTGGTACTCGGGGTGCTCCTGGAAGGCCTTGAGGTGGAGCTCGTTGCTGCTCGCGAGGAGCACGCTGTCGAGGGCCAGGTTCGAGCGCTGGAGCGCCACGTCGCCGCTCTCGATGGCGAGGAGCAGGTACTTCCAGGCGTCGAGAGGTCGCTTGAGCAGGTCGCTGTACTCGATGAGCCCGCCCTGCCCGTCCACCAGCTCGCCCACGGTCTCGTAGAGCGAGAGCGCGCTCAGCGACGCCGGTAGCGCCCCGAGCGAGCGGTCCGCGGTGATCTGCCGCTCGCCCGCGTCGACGGCCATCTGTGGGCCGATGGTCACGGCGCCCACGCGGTAGCGCCGGGACATCTCCCAGCGCTCGACCTGCACGTGGGCGAGGACGCGGCCGAGGTCCCCGCGGTACGCCGTGAGGAGCGCGTCGAGGATGGCCCGGTTCCGGTGGCCGAGCTCCCCCCGGGCGATGCGCTCGGGCACGCGCGCGTCCTTGGCTCCGGCGTCCTCGAAGGCCTCCGCGAGGAAGCGCCGCCGCGCCTCGAGCGGGAGCAAGAGCAGCGGGCTCTCGCGGAGCTCGCTCGGGAGCTTCGCGTCGATTCGCTCCTCCGGGAGGTGCGCGTAGCTCTCGCCGGGGGCGGGACCGTCACTCCCGGTCGTGAACCCGATGCCCGTGCCCTTCTCACCGCGCGGGAACACCCAGCTGAAGCGATAGAGCGCGCCTTCGTCGAGGCGCGAGTAGGCCTCGAGCGCCGCCATGAGGCAGCCGGCAAAGGTGGACTTCGCGCTGCCGTTCGGTCCGTGCAGCAGGAGCAGGCGGTTCGGCCGCCCTTCGCGATGGAAGCCCTGGAGCGTGCGGTAGACGGCGTTCTGGAGCTCCTCCTGGCCGATGAGCCGGTCGCTGCCGCGACCCGTGGCGCCCGCCCCGGCGAAGGGGAGGTCGAAGAGGCGCCAGCGACGGACCCGGCCCTGGCCGCCCCACGGGCGCTCGACCTGATAGCTCCCGAAATGGTCGAAGGCGTCGCGGAGGTACGTCGCCGCGTCCCGCGCGTGCCGAAGCGGGTGGCCGCGGACGAGCTGCAGGTACTCCGCGAAGGAGAGCACCCGGCGCTGCGCACGAAAGCGCTCGTGCACCTCGTCGGCGGTCCGGGCCAGCTCCGCGGCCACGGAGTCGGCGGGGTCCGCGCTCACTGGACGGGCAGGTTGAGGGCCAGCGTCGCCGTCTGGGGAATGCAGGTCTCGGGGTTGCAGACGGCGAACTCGACCTTGGCGCGCACCTCGTGCTCGCCCGCGGCCGCGGCCGTGAAAGGCACGTCGAAACGCGCGCGCTCCTCGGTGAACTCCGCCGCGTCGCCGCCGCGAAGCTCGGCCTTCGGGAGCGTCAGGCCCTCGGCTCCCTCCACCGTGATGCGCGTCGGGAACTCGGCGTTGAGGTGGTACTCGCCGGCGCCGGTCAGCTGGATGGCGAACTGCGCCTCGGCCCCCGCGGCGTAGCCCTCCTGGCCCTCGAGGGAGGCGACGTAGAAGCCGTTTTCGTCGCGCGGGCCGGCGGCCTCGGGCTCCGGCGCGGGCTCGGGCTCCGCCTCGGGCTCGGGCGCCGCTTCGGCCGTCTCGGCGGCTTCGGGGGCGGCCGGCGCCGTCGGCTCGGGGGGCGCCTCTTCCCCGCCGCAGGCGGCGAGGGCGAGAACGAGGAAGGTCGGGAGGAGACGGTCCATGCTGTTCACGACGCGAGGATAGGCCGCGCGCTAGCCTCCGGCCATGGCCCTGCGCACGCGCCCCGCCGCGCTCCTCGCCGCGCTCCTTCCGGCCCTCGCGGGAGGCTGCGCGAGCGCGCCGCCCTGCGGTCCGGCCAGCTGCGGCTTCGGCGTGTGCGACCTCGACGGAACGTGCCGTGAGCTCGGCGTGCGCCGCGATGCGCGCTTCGCCGCCAGCGCGCGGGTACGGGCCGAGCCCGGGCCCGGGTCGGCCGACACCATGGAGCTCGGGGGCGCCGAAGGTCGGCGCGTCCGCCTGAGCTTCCCGCTTCCGGACGAGGGCGAGGTCGTGGAGGCGGTGCTGGTGATGCACCCGGCGCCGCTCGCCCGCGCCACGGCGCCCCGGCGCGTTCGCGTCGGCGGGCCCGGGCCCCGAGTCGAGCGCGTCGTCCAGCTGATCGAGGACCGGCCCTTCCGCGTCGATGTCACCGAGCACGCCCGCGCCCTGGGGCCGGGAGCGCGCCTCGAGCTCGCCGTGAGCGCCCGAGGCGGTGACGACGCGCCCTGGCGCCTGACGAGCCCTCGGGGCCTCGAGCTCACGCACCGGCCGGTGCTCGAGCTTCGTCTCCGCGCCGCGGACGGCGCGGAGGACGGCGCGGAGGACGACGCGCGTGCCGCCGACGGAGAGGACGCCGCGCCCTCGGGCGACGACTGACGAAGCGCTCAGGCGGCGCGGAGGCCGTGCGCCTCGACGGCCTCCCGGGTCCACGCGACGCGCCGGCCGTACCAGGTCTCGATGGTGTGGTGATGCCCCGCGACCTTGGCCTGGCGGGCCATCTCCGCGAAGCGCTCCCGGTTCCCGTCGAGGTCCACGAGCAGCCGCGCCCCGGCCTCGACGTCCCCGATGCCGAAGAGCTCGCCGGCGTCGTCGCGCTCCACGCGGCGACGCAGGAAGAAGATGTCGGTCCCGAGGATGGGCAGGCCGGCCGCGTAGGCGTCGTACACCATGCGCGGCGTGTCCTCTTCGGTCGGGGTGAAGAGCAGCCCGTCGAGCTGCCGAAGCCGCTCGTGGAGTGCCTCACCGTAGGGGAAGGAGCCAGGGAAGGAGACGTGCTCGGCGACCCCGAGGGAGCGCGCGAGCGCCTCGAGCTCCTCCTGCTGCGGGCCCCAGCCGATGAGCTCGTAGCTCGCGTCGACGCCCTGCGCCCGCGCCGCGGCGAGCACGCGGATCGCGTCGGCCAGCCCCTTCCGCTCGATCATGCGCCCGAAGTAGCCGAAGCGGAGCGGGCGTCCGGTCACGAGCGAGGCCACGCGCGCCTCGAAGGTGGCGTCGGGGACGAGGTAGCGCTCGGAGTGCATCGAGTGGCAGAAGGCCTTCGGGTTCTTCGCGATGCGGTGGTACCGGTCGTAGACCAGGCCTTCCTTCAGCATCGCCACCGAGCCGCGGCGCACGGCGACGCGCATCCAGGCGTCCATGCCCGAGGTCCGCGCCACGTGCAGCGCCTTCCCGGGAACGCTCATGGTCTTGAGCTTGTCCGGGAGCACGTCCCAGACGTCCATGTCGAAGCCGATCACCACCGTGGGCTTGCGCGCGGCCCAGCCGGCGCGGAGCGTCGCGAGCTGCATCGGCCGGAAGGGATCGTCGACGCTCGCGTGCACCACCGTCGCCCGCGCGATGAGCGGCTCGAGCTCGCGGGCCCATTGCCGCGCGGCGGGGCGCCAATGGCGGAGCCGCGTCCGCGCCGAGACCTCCGAGGCGTGCACGTGCAGCTCCGGGTCGTCGACCTCCTGGAGGATGGCGTCGCCCGCGTCCGCGGCCTGAAGGCGCGGACCGATCATGTGGATCTCCCCGAAGACCGGCGCGAGGAACTGCTTCTTCAGGACCAGGTCCGCGTACCAGGAGTCGTCGACGAAGCGTCGATCGCCATCGACGTAGACCGGGATGTGGGTGCCGACGAGGTACATGCTCCGAGAGCAGCGACTACTTCAGCCGCCCGGGGGGCGCAACCGCCAGCTCAGCCCTCCTCGGGAGGGTGGCTCGGTGGGTAGCCCGGCGTCGTGACGCGCGTGGGACGCGGCGAGAACGCGATGTCCTCCGGGAGATCCCCGAGGAGATTCCGGCCGAGATCCTCGCCGCCCTCCGGCAGGTCGAGCACGTAGTCCTCGAGGCGACGCAGGTCCTCGTCGATCTCCTCGGCCCAGAGCCGCTTCATGAAGCGCGCGAGGCGCGTCCGCCGGTACTCCGGGGCCCGCTTGCGGAGGAAGGCGACGAGCGCGTCCCGGAAGGCGAGCGCGCTCTGGAAGCGGGCCGAGCGCGAGCGGCTCATCGCCCGCACGATCACCGCCGCCAGCTCCTCCGGCAGCTCGGGAACGCGCTCCCGCGCCGGCACGGGGTTCGCCTCGCGCACGGCGAAGATGAGGTCCGCTTCGCTGCGGGCCTCGAAGGCCGCGTATCCGGTGCAGAGCTCGTAGAGCACCGTCCCCGCGCTGAAGACGTCCGAGCGCCGGTCGAGCTTGTGACCGAACGCTTGTTCGGGGCTCATGTAGCGGACCTTGCCCTTGATGACGCCGGTCTTGGTCTCGATGCGGCTATCGGACGCCTTCGCGATGCCAAAGTCGATGACCTTCACGGCCCCATCGAAGCCCACGAGGATGTTCGAGGGGCTGAAATCCCGGTGCACGACGCCGAGGCTCTGCCCGCGTTGGTCCCGGGCCTGGTGGGCGTGGTGCAGGCCGTCGAGCGCCCGGGCGAGCATGTAGGCGCTGTCCTCGAAGCTGAGCTGGCGCCCCTGCGTCTCCGCCTTCTGCGCGGTCGAGCGGAGGTCCTTCCCGTCGACGTACTCCATCGCGATGAGGATCGCCCCGTCGACCTCCACGAGCTCGTAGACCCGGGCGACGTTCGCGTGCGCGAGGCGGCGGACCAGCCGGTACTCGTCCGCGAGCATCGTCACGAAGCGACCGTCCTCGCCGTAGTGCGGCAGGAGCTTCTTCACCGCGACGTCGTAGCGATGCCCCTCCGGGCCGAAGGTGAAGCCCCGGTACACCTCGGCCATGCCCCCGAAGGCGATGCGCTCCGTCAGATGGTAGCGGCCGACCCGTCGCGTCTTGCGCATGCGCCCACGCAGGATGCGACGACGAGGCGAGCCTTGAAAAGCGCCGCGCGCTCAGCGCTCGTTCTCGCGCACGATGACCCGGGTGCTTCCCCGCGGGGTCTCGTCGCCGCGCCGGATCGCGAGGAGGCGCTGGACGCGTCGGATCACGCCCTCGGAGGCGGGCGAGAGATGCCAGCGCGGCACCACGGCCGTCGCGCCTTCGGGCTGCTCCCATTTCAGGAACACGAGGAAGCGGTTCTGGAGGATGCGTCGCTCGTTGCCGACCAGCGTCGGATAGCCGAGGGAGCCCTCGCGCGAGCTCAGGGCCACGTCGGCTGGCAGCGCCCCGAAGAGCGCCCGCTCCTCGGCGAGGCGCAGGTGGAAGGTCACGCGCTGCTGGAGATCGGTCTGGCTCGTCAGCGTGTTCACGCGGACGAGGGAGACGACGTCCGCGCGGGCGACGCGGGCCTCGAGCTCCTCGCGCCACTCCGTGGCCCAGCGCCCCTCGAGGGCCTCGGGGTCGATGATGAAGTCGATCCCCTCCTCGAAGATGCGCCGATCTTGGGCGGTCATCGGCTCGGCGCTCACGGGCCGCGCCTCGGGCGTGGAGGCGGCACAGGCGGCGACGCAGAGCGCGGCGAAGACCAGGGGGCGACGCGGCATCGGGCCTGGCTATAGCTCCCTTCGGGCCCGGTGCGAAGGCCGATCAGGCGCGCGACGCTCCCGGACGCCCCTCGAGCACCTCCACGCGGGCGCGGTCGAAGCGCGCCTCGGCGAAGAACGCGCACAGGGTGCGGTGCCGGACGTCGCGGCGCATCTGCTCGAAGGCGTCGAAGGCATCCGCGCGAAAGGAGAGCACCGGATCGCCCCGCTCGAAGGCCCGAAGCGAGAGCCCGCGGCGCATGGCGAGGAGCGTCTCGAGCTGGGCCCGCCAGCTCGCATCGAGGGCCGCCAGGTGGATCGCCCGAAAGGCCCGCAGCGTGCGCCGCGGGGTGTCCCGCCGGAAGCGCCTCCGGGTGGCGAAGCGGAGTGCGCGCCGCGGCTCCGGAGCGCCCGCGAGCTGCGCCGGGAGCACGGCGCCGAGAAGCTCGAGGCGCGCGCTCGCGCCTTCCTCCGCGTCGGGCAGGGCCTCCACCTCGTCCACGAAGGCGTCGACGAGGTCGAAGAGCCACTCACGGAGCGCCGTCAGGCCGAGGGCGACCTGGCGCGGAACCGCCGTGGGGTCCGCGACGACCGACGGGGACACGTGAACGCCGAAGATCCGCTCGATGCTCTGCGCGCGCACGCGCGGCGAGGCGTCCGGCGCGCCGTCGAGAACCCGCGGGACCGCCTCCGCGGCGAGCGTCTCCAGTACGCTCCAGGGCGCGGCGACGTTCGGATGGCGGGCCTCGAGCACGCCCTCCCGCCAGCGCTCCACGACCTCACGCTGCTCGTCGACGATCCCGTCGAGGCGCGCCCCGAGGCG
>JBCDGX010000140.1:0-10487 GCA_038750805.1 Myxococcota bacterium | reverse complement strand
CGCCCCGCGCCTCGTGGCCTGGGGCATGGGCCTTCAGCTCCTCTTCGCCGTGCTCGTGCTCAAGACGACGCCCGGGCGGCTCTTCTTCGACGCGCTGAACGACGGCGTCGTCCGGCTCCTCGCGTTCACGGAGGAGGGGTCACGCTTCATCTTCGGCTCGCTGATGGACACCTTCAGCTTCGCCCTCCACGTGCTCCCGACGATCCTCTTCTTCTCGTCGCTGATGACCGTGCTCTACCACCTCGGCGTCATGCAGCGGATGGTGAGCGGCCTCGCCCAGGCCATGCGCCGGACCATGGGCACGAGCGGCTCGGAGACGCTCAGCGCGGCGGCGAACATCTTCGTCGGGCAGACCGAGGCCCCGCTCGTCGTGAAGCCCTACCTCGCGTCGATGACGCGCTCGGAGCTCCACGCCGTGATGGTCGGCGGCTTCGCGACGGTCGCCGGCGGCGTGCTCGCGGCCTACGTCGGCATGCTCAAGGATCACTTCCCGGACATCGCCGGGCACCTCATCGCGGCGAGCGTGATGAGCGCGCCGGCGGCGCTCGTGGTCGCGAAGATCCTCCTCCCGGAGACCGAGGAGTCGCCCACCGCGGGCGGCGCGAAGCTCGCGGTCGAGCGCATCGACGCGAACCTCATCGACGCGGCCGCGCGCGGGGCCGGCGAGGGCCTGAAGCTCGCGGCGAACGTGGCGGCGATGCTGCTCGCCTTCCTCGCGCTTCTGGCGATGCTGAACGCGCTCCTCGGCGTGCCCGTGGAGATCGTGAACGCGCTCGCCGGCACGAGCTACGAGGCCGTCACGCTCCAGGAGCTCCTCGGCTGGCTCTTCTGGCCCGTGGCCTTCGTGATGGGCGTGGCGCCGGAGGATTGCGCGACCGTGGGCATGCTCCTCGGCGAGAAGATCGTGCTCACGGAGTTCGTGGCCTACGCGCACCTCGCGGAGATCCTCGCGGAGGGCCCGGCGCTCCAGCACCGGAGCATGGTCATCGCGACCTACGCGCTCTGCGGCTTCGCGAACTTCGGCAGCATCGCGATCCAGATCGGCGGCATCAGCGCGCTCGCGCCGGCGAGGCGCAGCGAGCTCGCGGAGCTCGGGCTCCGGGCCATGGTCGGCGGGACCCTCGCCGCGTGCCTCACGGCGACGGTCGCCGGGCTGCTGATCTGACGCGCCATCTCAGCGCCTTCGTAGCCGGTGAAGCATCCCCAGCCTGGGGTGCTAGCTTGGGTCCATGCGCCACCTCGGCTCCCTCGCGCTCTGCCTTCTCATGGCCTGCGTCTCGTCGACCAGCGGGTCGCCGGACGCATCGACGGACGACGCGGGGACCCTCGACGAAGGCCTCCCGGAGCTCGGCCGACCCGACGTCGGCAACGGGGACCTCGGCGACCCCATCGAGGCGATGGTCGCCCGCATCGACCGCACCGTGGAGCCCGAATACGAGATCGCCTACGAGGGCGCGCGCTTCGTGCCGCCGCCGGGTCAGACGCTGCTCGTTCTCGGCCAGACCGTCGGCGGCATCACGGAGCACGTCGCGAGCTTCCCGGACGAGCCCCTCCCCGGCGGCTGGGCGGCCTATTGGGGCATCCCGACCACGAACGGGATCCGCGAGGAGTTCACGGCCGAGCAGGGCGGCCGGCAGAACCACCAGTGGATCGTCGACACCTTCCCGAACGCGGCGATCCAGAGCGGGCTCTGGATGGTCGGGACCTGGGGCGTCGCCGCGGACACGGCGGCCGGCCGCTACGACGACGTGGTCCGGAGCTTCGGGGCTTGGGCGAAGGAGGTCGCCCGGCCGATCTACCTACGCATCGGCTACGAGTTCGACGGCCCCCACAACGAGCTCGAGCCGAGCGAGTACATCGCGGCCTATCGGCGCGTGGTCGACGTGCTCCGCGCCGAAGAGGTCGAGAACGTCGCCTTCGTCTGGCACTCCTACGCCTTCACGATCCCCAGCGGGCGCCCGGTCACGGCCTGGTGGCCCGGGACCGAGTACGTGGATTGGGTCGGCGTCTCGCTCTTCGGCCAGATGTACGGGACGCCGCCTCGCGAGCTCGACGACGTGCTCGCCTTCGCGCTCGAGGAGCGGAAGCCCGTGATGGTGGCGGAGTCCACGCCGACGCGGGGCATCGCCGCCATGAGCGACCGCGAATGGAACGAGTGGTTCGTGAACCTCTTCAGCTTCGCCTACGCGAAGAACATCAAGGCCATCAGCCTCATCAACGAGGACTGGACGCGCTTCACCTTCGGCCTCGGCTGGGGCGACGCGCGCCTCCAGAACAACGAGCGCATCTCCGCGGCGTTCTTTCGCGAGACCAACGGCGAGCGCTACCTGAAGGCCGGCCCGGAGCTCTTCGAGACCCTCGGCTACACGCCGCCGGTCACGCCTTAGCGCCAGCGAGGCGCCCTTCGGCGTCGATCACGAGCTCCCCGTCCTCCTTGCGCAGCGGGCCCGGCGGGTCCGGGGCTAGAGTACGTGCGCGCGGCCGGGGTGGGCGCGCTCCGGGGAGCCATGGACGACCTCAGCACGCTCATCGACACCGAGCACACGTTCGAACGAACGGTCGAAGCCGACGATTGCATCACGTTTTTGAGCGACCGCTTCGAGGGCGTGCCGCCTTCGCTCGCGACGCCCCGGATGATCCTCTGGATGGAGCACACCTGCCGCGACGCCATCGGCCCCCAGCTCCCGGAGTTCCACGACTCGGTGGGCATCCGCGTCGAGGTCGCCCACCTCGGCGCGACGCCGCTCGGCAAGACGGTGACCTTCACGGCCAAGGTGGTGGCCGTGGACGGGAAGAAGGTCCGCTTCGCCGTCGCGGCGCGGGACCCGGAGAAGCTCGTCGGCGAGGGCTTCCACGAGCGCCACGTGATCGACGTGGTGCGCTTCGCCCGGAAGCTGGGCGCGAAGAGCTGAGGGCCGGACCGCCGCGGCGGCGCCACGTGGTTTTTCTTCGCGCGGCGCCGACCGGCAGCGCCGCGGGAGGAAAAACCGTGGCGAATCGCCGCTCGCCTGCGGCCGAGAACGAAAAACCGTCCCAAATCGCCACCTGCCGGCGTCCCCGAGGCGATTTTCGTCCCGAATCGCCCCTGAGAGCCGCTCGATGTGTCGCGAGCGATGCGCACATCGAAGAC
This sequence comes from Myxococcota bacterium, assembly GCA_038750805.1. GTDB lineage: Bacteria > Myxococcota_A > Polyangia > Polyangiales > Houyiibacteriaceae > CALCTH01. Next base: position 7,357 of record JBCDGX010000140.1, on the reverse strand, counting down.
GTCTTCGAGATTCGTTGCCCTGAGGCAACGAGCGGGGCCATCCCTGTCGCTGTGAGCGCGAATTTCGTCCCAAAACGCACCCGGTCTGCGTTCCGAGACGAAATTCGGCGCCGAAACGCACCGGGTTCGCGTTTCGGGACCACCGATGACACCTCGCGTCGCCGGTAAAAGCGCCGGGCCACGCCAATCGCGTTGGCGGCGTGCCCGGGGGCGCGCCGGGGTGGCACGCGCCGCCGCCGAAAACGCAGGGCCGGTGTGGCGAAACGCTTGGTACGGAGATCGCAGGACCACCGCCCATGCACGCTCACCGGCACCGCTGGCGAGGACTTGGGCCCTTGCTGCTTGCGACGGGAGCGCTTGGGGTCGGTGCCTGTCAGGCCCCCGACGCGCGCCCGATGAACCCGTGCCTCCAGCGTGTGCCGCGCTTCCCAAGCCGCTTCCTCGACTACGGCATCGTGGACATCGACCTGCTCTTCGTCATCGACGACTCGCCTGGAATGGCCGAAGAGCAGGCCACGCTCGCGGAGGCGATTCCGCGCCTGTTGAACGCACTGATCACTGGACAGCCCTCCGAGTCGGATCCGCTCTGGCGCGCCAACTTCCCGGTCAACAGCCTCCGCGTCGGAGTGATCAGCACCGATATGGGCGTCGGAGGCAACGCGGTTCCAAGCTGCGGCGAAGCGTCCTTCGGGAAGGATGGTCGTCTCATCGAACGAGGCGCCAGCGATCCGGCCTGCGAAGCGAGCTACCCGGCCTTTCTCGAGTTCGCACGCGTGTCGCGGGAGGACGATGACAGCCGAGATGCGCGCATCGCTCAACTGGCTCGCGACGTCAGCTGCGTCGCTCCGCTCGGCACCGAGGGCTGCACCTACGGGCAGCCCCTCGAAGCCGTACTCAAGGCGCTCACGCCCGCCAGCAGCGAGTTGCGGTTTCAGGGCGGGACGCGGGGCAACGGCGACAGGAACCGGATCGAGGGCGCGGGGTTCTTCGGCCCAGACGACGACGCCTTTCTGAGACCCAACAGCAACCTCGTGATCGTGTTGCTGACGAACGACGACGACGCCTCGGTAAGCGAACCCGACCTCTACAACGCCGACTCGACCCGCTTCCGAGGCTCCCTCGGGTTGCGCAGCTTCAACCACCCGGAGGCCATCTACCCCGTGAGCCGGTATGTGGAGGGCCTCATCGCCCTGCGACCCGCGTCTCCGTCCTCCGTGACCTTCGCCGCCATCACGGGCGTGCCCGATCGCCTCATCGGCGAGCGGCCGGACTTCGTCGACTACGATCGGATCCTTGACGACCCGGCCATGCAAGAGCGCATCGATCCTGAGGATCGTTCGCGGCTGAGAGCGTCGTGCGAAGCGCCCGGCGGTGGCCGAGCCCTGCCACCTCGGCGACTGGTCACCCTTGCGCGCGAGCTCGAGGCCCGGGGAGCGCGGACCGTCGTCGCCTCGATCTGCGGGGACGACTACGGGCCCGCGCTCGACGCGATCGTGCGGCACGTCGCCGTCCCCGTTGGGCGCGTGAGCTGTCTTTCCCGTCCCAGGGCGCGATCCGTGCTCGGCCTCGTTCCGTGCGAGGTCACGGAGTTACTCCCGGCCGCCGGTCCAGAGACCCGCTGCGACATTGCCCGCGGGCGCGAGCTCATCGAGGTCGTGGAGTGGTACGGCTCGGACGGCGTTCAGCTGCGGGAACGCTGCCGCGTTCGTCAGCTGACCCGCCGGGAGTATGAGGCGGGGGAGCTCGGCTGGGTCTACGACGACTTCGACGCCGAGGCCCTGCGAGCGTGCAGCGACTCTCGTCCCTACCGAGTGAGCTTCGCCCGGAGCGCCGAGCCTGCCCGTGGGGCCAGCATCGCCATCTCCTGTGGCCAACGGTACGTCCCGGCGGGCGCCAGCCTTTCGATCCAGGCTCCCTGCGAGGGCGCGACGCACTCCGAGCGCGACGCCTTCTGCCGTGAGGCCACCCGTCCGGCCTCCCCACTCTACAACGCGCGCCTCGCCGACCAGCTCCCCGAAGGCTCCGAGCTCTTCTGCGAGCCGGTCTCGCTCACCTGTCAGCTCGGCTGCGTCGCGGACGACGACTGCCTCCCCGGCGAGGTCTGCGTCGACGTCGACGTGCCCGCCCATGCCGAACGACCGGCCTGGCAGGGGGTGTGCGTCGATCCGACCTGCGTGTACGGCGGGAGTTCTTGACCTCGAGCTTTCTCTGTCGAGAGCTCGCCACCGCGGGCGGTCGTGCATCCGGTCTTCGCCGGCGTCTGCCTCAACCCGAGCTGCGGCGCGCGCTGAGCGGCGCGCTCTCAGCCCTCGTCGATGCAGGCGACCTGCATCTCGACGGCTCCGAAAGGCACCCGGTCTGCCTTTCAGGACCACCGATGACACCGCGCGTCGCCGGCAGAAGCGCCGGGCCACGCCAATCGCGTTGGCGGCGTGCCCGGGGGCGCGCCGGGCTGGCACGCGCCGCCGCCGCATCCTCGGCAAAGGTGAGGCGGAGCGGTCGGTACGAACTTCGCAACGTTGGCCCGCGTGCGTGCCCTTCCGGAGAGCCTCCCGTCGCTGACCCTGCTGCTGATGTCGTGCGCCCCGTTGCTGGGCGCCTGCGATCGTCCCGACGCGCGCCCGATGAGCCCGTGCCTATTCGCCAACACCCATGACGACATTCACCCCGAGGGCCCGCCGGACCCACTCAGCGTGCTCTTCGTCGTCGACGACTCCCCGGGCATGGCCCCGGCGCAGGAGCGCCTTGCGGCGGCCATCCCGCGCTTCGTGCGTCAGCTGCGTACGGGCAAGATCCGCGACCCCGAGACCGGCGCCATCGAGCGTCGCTTCGACCCCCCGTGGACGCTGCGGGTCGGCGTGGTCACCGCGGACATGGGGAGCGGCGGCTACGAGCTCCCGGGCTGCGCGGAGCCGAGCTTCGGCGACGATGGGCTCCTTCGGACCGAAGGCGGCGGGGCCCCCGGCTGCGCGGCCAGCTTTCCGGCCTTCGTCGAGCTCCAGGGCGGCAACCGTCCGGGAGGCGACGAGCAGGAGGCCGTGGCCATCGCGCGGGTGTCCCAAGCGGCGACGTGCCTCGTGCGCCAGGGTGACGAAGGCTGCCAGGTCCCGCAGCCCCTCGAAGCGATGCTCAAGGCGCTGACGCCCAGCCGCAGCGAGCTTCGCTTTCAGGAGGGGACCCGGGGACATGGCGACATCAACCGGGTCGAGGGCGCAGGCTCCCTTCACGACCCCGACGATGACGTCTTCGCGCTCCGCGGCGGCGTGCTCCTCGTCGTGATCCTGACGGGCGCCGACGACGGTTCGGTCGGCCAGCCCGACCTCTATAACGCCGAGTCGAGGCGCTTCCGCGGTCCCTTGGAGCTGCGGAGCTTCAACCACCCCGAGGCCATGCACCCCGTGTCCCGCTACGTCGCCGGGCTTCGGGACCTCTCCTGGAGCGTCATCTTCGCCGCCATCGCCGGGGTCCCCGAGGACCTCGTCGGCGAGCGCCCGGACTCCCTCGACTTCGATCGCATCCTCGCCGACCCGCGCATGGAGGCGCGCCTCGCGCCCGGGGCACCGACTCGCCTCGCCCCGGCGTGTACGACCCCGGAGGGAGCTCCTGCGCTCCCCGCCCGGCGCGTGGTGAGAGTGGCGCGCGATCTCCGCCGGCTAGCGCTGGTCGGGTCGATCTGCGCGGACGACTACGGCCCCTGGCTCGACGGGGTCGCGCGCCACGTCGCGCGCACCTTCAGCCGCACCTGCTACCCGCGCCCGCTCACGCGCTCACCCGCCGGCCTCGTCGCCTGCCAGGCCACCGAGCTTCTTCCCGTCGGCCGCGCCTGCGAGCCCGAGCGCGGGCGGGATCTCCAGCGCGTCATGGACGTCGAGACCCCGACCGGCCTGGCGCAGCGCGAGCTCTGCCTGGTCCGGCAGCTCACGCGGGAAGAATCCGAAGCCGGCGAGATCGGGTGGGTCTACGACGACTTCAGCCCCGAGATGCGCCGCTGGTGCTCCGAGGACCGTCCGCAGAGAATCCACTTCACACCGGGGGGCGTGGCGACGCCAAACGCCATCGTCGGCTTCGAGTGCCTCACGTACGTTCGCGATACCCGCGGCATCGCGCTCTCGAGGCGGGACTCCTGCTACCTGGAGGATCCGATCCGGCACTCCGAGCGCGACGCCTTCTGCCGTGAGGCCACCCGTCCGGCCTCCCCGCTCTACAACGCGCGCCTCGCCGACCAGGTCCCGGAAGGCTCCGAGCTCTTCTGCGAGCCGGTCTCGCTGACCTGTCAGCTCGGCTGCGTCGCGGACGACGACTGCCTCCCCGGCGAGGTCTGCGTCGACGTCGACGTGCCCGCCCATGCCGAACGACCGGCCTGGCTGGGTGTGTGCGTCGATCCGACCTGCGTGTATGGCGGAGACCTATGACCTTGAGCGCTCTCTCGAGAGCGCGCCGGCTCGAGGTCCTTAACCCCGTCTTCGCCGGCGTCTGCCTGAACCCGAGCTGCGGCGCGCGCTGAGCGGCCGCGCTCAGCCCTCGTCGATGCAGGCGACCTGCATCTCGACGTCGATCTCCGGCCGGGCCGCCTCGCCGCAGCTCGCCGGGCAGAGCTCGACGAACCCCGGGCGCTCGCCGGCGTCGACGGCGGGGTCGAAGAAGTAGCCGCCGGCTTCGGGGTCGCAGGCCTCGGCGCTCATGACGCGGCGCACCTCGACGGGCTCGTCGCCGCGCGCGAGCAGCCGCACCGAGAGGTCCTCCGGGTCCGGCAACACGCCGGCGCCGGGGATCGCGTAGACGCAGGTCTGCACCGCGCCCCGGAGCTCCTCGAGGATCTCCACGAGGCGCCCCGTGACGTCCTCGTCGGTGGTCACGATGACCGCGTCGCCCGTGCCGCCGGCGCGCGCGATGTCGCCGAGGTTCGCCTCCGCGAGCGCCCGGTTCTCCTCCTGGAAGACGCCGATGACGAAGGTCTCGACGCCGCTCGCCGCGCCGCCCGCGGCGATGTCGGCGACGCGCGGGATGCCCTCACCGTCGAGGCCCTGCGTGTCGAGCGGGTCGATCGCCTCGTCGCAGGCCGTCGGGAAGCCATCGGTCGCGAGGAGGACGACGACCTTGCTGCCCGGGCTCGAGCGGCGACGCTCGCGGGCGCGGAGGAGCGCCCCCTCGAGGGCCGGGGCCGTCGGCGTGGCGCCATCGGGGTCGACGGCTTCGAGGGCTTCGACGATGCGATCGGCGTTGCCCGGCAGCGGACGCAAGCGTACGGCCGGGCGCCGGTAGTCGCCGGGGAGGCATCGGACGCGGTTCGTGCAGATGCCGAAGTCCGTGGACGAGCAGCGGTCGGTCCCCCGGCACCCGCCGAAGTCCGTGCAGGCGCGCTCGGGCTCGCGCTGGCAGCGGCGGAGGTCGGTGCAGGTGTCTCCGGCGCCGCAATCGGCGTCGCCGAAGCACGGGGTCCCGCCGCTGAGACAGAGGTCGAACCGGAGGCACGCGCCGTTGACGCCGCATTGCCCGTCGCGCTCGCAGAACTCGGAGATCTCTTCGTCGATGAGCGGGAAGAACGCGAGGGACATGCCCACGCCCTCGGAAGCCTCCGCGTTCACGAAGGCGTCGACGGCCGCCGTCACGGCCTCGGCCTTCGTCGGCGATCCGGGCACCCCGGCCTGAAGCTGCCGGTCCATGGACCCCGAGGTGTCGACCACCAGCATCAGGTCGAGCGTCGCGAGGTCGGCGATCTCCCGGAAGGGCTCGCAGACCGGCGCGTCGACGGGGATGTCGATGGGCAGATCGACCGCCGCGTCCTCCTCGGGGCCGAGCTCGGGCACCTTGAGGCCGGTCTTCGCGCCGCAGCCGAGCGCTAGGGGCGCGAGAGCGAAGAGCAAGGCGCGGCGCATGCCTCGTTCTAACAGGCTCCGGCCCCCGGCGCCCGACCGGCCTGCCCCGCCCGCCGGAACGCGGTGATCCGACGCGCTGGCTCAGCTGCGGACGCGCCCGTGGGCCGTGCCCTCGCCGTAGCCGCCGTGCGTCTGGACGCCGACGACGGCGCGCTCGCGGAAGGCGCCGAGGTCGTTCGCGCCGACGTAGGTGAGCGCCGAGCGCACGCCGCTGAGCATGTCGAGGGCGATGTCGCCCACGCTCTCGAAGCCCGGCCGCAGGTAGATGCGGCTGGTGGAGATGCCCTCGCGGAAGAAGGCCTTCCGGGCCCGGGCGAAGGGGTCCTCGCCGGAGGTCCGATCGCTCACGGCCCGGGCGCTCGCCATGCCGTAGTTCTCCTTGAAGGGGCGCCCCTCCGGGTCCTCCTGGATGTCACCGGGGCTCTCGTAGGTGCCCGCGAAGGCCGTGCCGACCATCACCCGCGACGCGCCCGCCGCGAGGTAGAGCGCCGCGTCCCGCGGGTGCCGCACGCCGCCGTCCGCCCAGACGTGCTTGCCCCGGGCATGCGCCGCCTTCGCGCAGTGGAGCACCGAGGTGAAGCTCGGCCGGCCGGCGCCGGTCTGCATGCGCGTGGTGCACATCGCCCCCGGCCCGACGTTCACCTTCACGACGTCCGCGCCGGCGTCGAGCAGCGCCTCGGTCCCCGCCTCCGTGCAGACGTTCCCGGCGACGAGGGGGACGCGCCCCTTCACGACCTCACGCACCGCGGGGAGCACCTCGAGCATGCGCCGCTGGTGCCCGTGGGCGGTGTCGAGGACCACCAGCTTCACGCCGATGTCGAGCAGCGCGCCCACGTAGTCCGGCGTGTCCGCGCCGATGCCCACCGCCGCGCCGACCATCAGCCGGCCCTCGGCGTCGAGGGCCGGCCGGAGCAGCTCGAGGCGCACCGCATCGTCCTTGGTGAGCACCCCGACGAGGCGCCCGTCGTCATCGAGCACCGGGGCCGCCTTGATGCGCTGGCGGTCCATGTCGAGGAACGCCTCGCGGCTGGAGACGCCGACCCCAAGGCTCACCACCTCGCGCTGCATGAACGAGTCCACCGGCGAGTACTGGTCGCGCTCGCGCAGGTCGCTCGGGGTGACGATGCCGACCGGGCGATGGTCATCGTCGACCACCACCACCATGTGGTGCGCCCGCTTCTGCATCAGCCCCTCGACGTCTCGGAGTGTCGCGTGGGGGCGGACGTGGAGCGGCGTGTCGTAGCGCGGGTCGGCCCCGTGAATGTGCCGGACGATGCGCTCGACGGTGTCGAAGCTCATGTCCTGCGGCAGCACCCCGAGCCCGCCGAAGCGCGCCATCGTCTCGGCCATCAGCTTGCCGGTGACCGCGTTCATGTTGGCGCTCACCACCGGGTGCGAGCCGCCGGGAAAGTCCGCCGGCGAGAGATGGGTGTCGAGGCGCGAGCTGCCCTCGAAGCGCCCCGGAAGGAGGAACACGTCGT
>JBCDGX010000139.1:0-10579 GCA_038750805.1 Myxococcota bacterium | reverse complement strand
CGATCAACCAGGTGAACCCGTTCGGAACTCTGGCGACGATTTTCACTGATAACAACACGTTGTTCGACAACCCCGCCGTTGACCTCCCGATTGAGCAGGAGAGGAGAGCGTCGTCGTGCGTCCGCCCGACGCCATCGGCGGTCACAAGACCGTGCGCGCCGTGCCCTTCGCGCGCGTGGGCCGCACCCAGGGAGTCCTCGAGCTCTCCATCGACGGCGACCTCGCGCCCTCCCTCGCCCCTTTCAAGACGCTCGTGCACCTGGCTACGGCGCGCCTCGAGTCCTTCGCCGAGCGCGACGCCCACCGGGACGCGGAGGGCCGCCAGGACCGCGAGGCCGCGGACCGCGAGGCGCGCGGCAGCGTGCTCCGGGAGCTGGCCGAGGAGCTGGGGGGCCTCCCGACGGTCGACGAGGTCGTGCAGCGCGGCCTCCACCGCCTCACCGAGCACTTCGGCTTCGACCTGGCCTGTCATTGGCGCGTCGAGTGGGACCAGCCGAGTTTCGGCGGCACCGCGCCCGGCTCCGAGGCCCTCGGCGCCCTCACGCTCCTCGGGCTCGAGGGGCCCGTGGCGACGGCCTTCGCGTCGCGCGAGCCCGTGCTCGACACTGCGCTCGAGGGGGAGCACGGCCAGGCCCTCCGCGACGCGGGGCAGGCGATGGTCGTCGTCCTCCCCATGCTCGGTGGGAGCGAGGTGCGCGGTGCCCTCGAGCTCACGGCGGGCGAGGTGCACGACGTGGACCTCGACTTTCTCGCCTCCGCGACGCGGGTCGTCGCGTCGCGGGCGAACGACGTCCTCTCCGAGGAGAGCCTCCTCGAGACCCTCCGCGTGAAGTCCATGGTCGACGGCGCGCCGCTAGCGATGTTCTACGCCGACGAGGAGCGCCGGGTCCGCTATATGAATGCCCACTCCATGGCCGTCTGCTACGCGCTGATGGAGGCCCTGGACCTCGACGTGTTGGGCCTCTACGGCGGCGACATCGAGGCCCTCCATCCCGAGCGCGACATGTTCCGCGCGCTGATCGCCGAGCGGAACAACCTGCCCTGGGACGAGCAGCGCCAGGTGGGCGAAGAGCACGTGAAGTACAACGCCGTCGCCATCGAGGACGACAAGGGGCGCACCTCCGGCGTAATGCTCACCATCGAGCTCGTGACCGAGCAGGTGCAGCTCGAGGCCGAGCGTGAGGCGAGCCGGCAGCGGGAGGTGGCGCAGGCGCAGGAGAAGCAGCGCGCGACCGAGGAGCTCCAGGCGAAGGTGGACTCCATCCTCGGCGTCGTTCGCGCGGCGGCGGGGGGCGACCTGACGCACGAGGTCACCGTGAGCGGGAGCGATCCCATCGGTCAGCTCGGCGAGGGGCTCGCGCGCTTCCTCTCGGACCTCCGGCAGAGCATCGGGGGCATCGTCGGCAACGCCGGAGACGTCGACTCCTCGGCGGGCACGCTGACGGAGGTGAGCCAGCAGCTCGCGGCCAACGCGGAGGAGACGACCCAGCAAGCGCGCATCGTCTCGTCGGCAGCGGACGAGGTCTCGAGCTCCGTTCAGACGGTCGCCGCCGGCATCGAGGAGCTCAGTGCGTCGGTGAAGGAGATCGCCAAGAACGCGCAGGGCGCGGCGAAGGTGGCCACGGAGGGCGTCGAGGTGGCGCAGTCGACGAACACGACGGTGGCGAAGCTCGGGGAGAGCTCGGCGGAGATCGGGAAGGTGGTGAAGGTCATCACCTCGATCGCGCAGCAGACGAACCTGCTGGCGTTGAACGCGACCATCGAGGCGGCGCGCGCGGGCGCGGCGGGCAAGGGCTTCGCCGTCGTGGCGAACGAGGTGAAGGAGCTCGCCAAGGAGACCGCGAAGGCGACCGAGGACATCTCGCAGAAGATCGAGGCGATCCAGAGCGACACCGAGAGCGCTGTGGACGCCATCGATCGCATCAGCCGGATCATCGACCAGGTGAACGAGATCCAGGGCACCATCGCCCTCGCCGTCGACGAGCAGCGCTCGACGACCAACGAGATCGGTCGCTCCATCGCCGAGGCCGCGCGGGGCTCGAGCGAGATCGCCGAGAACATCACCGGCGTCGCCGACGCCGCGCAGAACACGAGCCAGGCCGCCGGCGGCGCCCAGAGCAGCTCCGAGATCCTCAGGGACCTCGCGGGCGGGCTGAACACGCTCGTCGAGCGCTTCACCTACTGAGCGCGCTCCCCAGGGGAATCCAAAACTTTGCGGCGCCGTTGGTGTCCCAACGACCGTGAAGGAAACGGAGCCCATTCGGCCGGCGCTCAAGCTCGCAGCGCTCGGCGTGCTCGTCGGCCTCGGCGCGGTGGCCAGCGCCCTGCTCGGCTCGACGAGCCAGCCCGCGCCGGGAGCGGAAGACCGCGCTCGCCTCGAGGAGCGCCGGCGCGCTCCCCGGGGAAGGGCCGGGGACGGCATCCCCCCCGGCGGTGCCTACCGGGACTCGGCCGGCGCAGCGGCGACGGCCCAGGCCCTCGATCCCCAGGAGCGCGCGAGCCAGCGGTTCCTTCGGCGCCAACTCGACGCGGGGGTTCCGGCGGTCGTCCCGCAGACCTTCCGCCTCCAGCTCGAGCATGCGAGCGGGGACCTCGAGCTCCCGGAGGGCGAGACCTGCGAGCTCCGGCTCCTCCCCGTGCGCACCGCGCGCTTCAGCTGCCTCGCGCGCGTGCGCTGCGGCGACGCCATCCTCTACCCCGACGGGGCCCAGCGCGCGGGCTACGTGCGCTGCGAGGGCGAGGGCCTGCACCTCCGCGCGTCCGATGAGGGCACGACGCCGGAGGACGGCGACCCGCGGCTCGCCATCGACCTCTGGGAGGGAAGCGTGCTCGTGTCCGACGAAGGCCGCAGCGACTTCTCCGCGCGCTTGAGCTGGGTCGGCTAGCTAGCCCCAGAACTTGTCGAGGACGCGTCCGAGGTCCTCGTCCGAGGCGTGGAACTCGGCGACCTCGTCGCGCTCGAGCAGCCATTCGACGACCCGCTCCGCGCGCTTCGGCCCCCGCCCGCCCTCTTCGAGGACCGCGACGAAGGGCGCGACCAGCGAATCCAGCCCGTCGCCCTCGAGCTCGATCCAGCCCTGGGCGAGCATGCCCTCGAGGAGCTCGCGGCCGGAGCTGAGGAGCGCGAGCTCTTCGGGGCTGGCGTCGTCGAGCTCGTCGTCCTCGCTGCGGTCCTCGGCCACGGGATGGAAGCGCGCGAGGTAGAGGCCGGGCTCGAGGCGCTCGGTCTCGGGCTCGGCGAAGCCCATGGGGTCGAGGTGCGGTCGCAGGAGCTCGATGGCGTGCCCCTCGGGATCGCGCCCGGCGAGGCCGGTGGCCCGGTAGCGGAACGTGACGCCTTCGAAGGGCAGGATGGCCCGGACCTCGAGGGGCACCTTCTTGTCGTGGCCCTCGTCGAGGAAGACGTCGGCCTTGGCGTCGACGGCGATCTCGACGGAGGTGCCGCGCACGGCCACGACGCGCACGTGCGCGTCGTAGAGCTCGCCGGGCTCGATGATCGTCAGCCGCGCCAGGGGCTCGGCCTCGCCATCCCAGGGCCCGTGCTGGAGCTCCTCCTGTCCCGCCAGCTCCCGCCAGCTGAACCCATCGAAGAGCAGGGACTCGATACGGAGCTCGGGCGCGTAGGCCTGCGTGAGGCCTTCGGCGGTACGTACGGAGGTGCGCTTGCAGCGCAGCTCGAAGCCCCAGCTGCCCTGCGGACGAAGCCAGAGCCGCGAGCGCTCGACGTCGACCTCGAACTGCCAATCGTCGGCGAGGCGAAGCATTTCGGGCCAGCTAGCAGGGTGCGGCCCGGCGATCAAAGCAACGCTCCGCACGGGGCGGCGCGCCGCTCTGGTACAACGCGCCCATGAGCCGGCCCGCCGTCTGCTTCGTCTGCCTCGGCAACATCTGTCGCTCGCCCACGGCAGAAGGCGTGTTCCGCCACCTCCTCGAGGCCGCCGAGCTCGGCGCCGCCATCGAGGTCGACAGCGCAGGGACCGGGGCCTGGCACGTCGGCGAACGCCCGGACGAGCGCTCCCGGACCGTCGCGGGCTGGAAGGGCATCACGGTCGACGGCGCCGCGCGCCAGTTCGTCGCGAGCGACTTCGTTCGCTTCGACTGGGTCATCGCCCTCGACCGGAAGAACGCCGCGGACCTTCGCCGGCTCGCGCCCGACGACGAGGCCGCATCGAAGATCCGCCTCCTCCGTGAGTTCGACCCGGAGGCCGGCCGGGACCTCGACGTCCCGGACCCCTACTACGGCGGGCCCGACGGCTTCCAAAACGTGCTCGCGATCTGCGAGCGCGGCTGCGTGGGTCTCCTCGAGGCGATGCGGGAGCGCCACGATCTCTGAGACGCGCTGGGCGGCGGCCGCCCAGGCGCTCGGGGCCCGGCCCGCAGGCGTGCGTCGCCTCGCGGGCGGCGACGTGAACGACGTCGTGGCCCTCACGCTCGACGATGGACGGACGGTCGTCGTGAAGGGCAACGCGCGCGCCCCCGCGGGCCTCTTCGCCGCGGAGGCGCGGGGCCTCGCCTTCCTCGCCGCGCCCGAAGCCCTGCGGACGCCCGCGGTGCTCGCCGTGGCCGACGATTTCCTCGTCCTCGAGCACGTCGCGCGCGGGCGGCCCGCCCCCGATCATGACGAGCGCCTCGGGCGCGGGCTCGCGGCGCTGCACCGGGCCTCGCCCAGCCAGGTGCCCGGCCTCGACCACGACAACTTCATCGGGCCCTTGCCGCAACAGAACGCTCCCACCGACGACTGGGCGACATTCTACGGCGAGCGGCGCCTATTCCCGATGGCCGCGCGCGGCCAGCTCGATCGCCGAGCCCGGCGCCGCCTCGAAGCCCTGGTGGCCCGGCTCCCGGGGCTCGTCGGGCCCCCCGAGGCGCCGTCGCGCCTTCACGGAGACCTCTGGGGCGGCAACCTCCTCACCGACCCCGCCGGGCTGCCCTGCCTCATCGATCCCGCGGTCTATGCGGGGCATCGGGAGATGGACCTCGCGATGATGCGCCTCTTCGGCGGATTCGGGAGCCGGGTCTTCGCGGCCTACGCGGAGGCCCACCCCCTCGCCGAGGGCCACGAGGAACGCGTGCCCCTCTACCAGCTCTACCCCTTGCTCGTGCACGTGGCGCTCTTCGGCGGCGGCTACGTCGGGGGCGTCGAGCGGGCCCTGACGCAGCTCGGCGTCTGATTGCGCCCGGTGGGGGCGTCATGACACCGTCTCGCCGCGTGTCGGCCGCCAACCCCGACGCCGCCGCGGGCGGCCGCGCCGCCGGGCGCTTCGGCACCTTCGGGGGCGTCTTCACGCCGAGCATCCTCACGATCCTCGGCGTCATCATGTACCTGCGGCTCGGGTGGGTCACCGGGCAGGCGGGGCTCGGCGGCACACTCGTCGTCGTCATCGTCGCGCACCTGATCAGCTACGCGACGGGGCTCAGCGTCGCGTCGATCGCGACGAACCGCACCGTCGGCGCCGGCGGCGCCTACTTCATGATCAGCCGGAGCCTCGGCGCGGCGGCGGGTGCGGCCATCGGCATCCCGCTTTTCTTCGCGCAGGGCCTCAGCGTCACCTTCTATATCGTCGGGTTCACCGAGGCGCTGATGCCGCTCGTGCCCGACGCGGCGCAGGCCTACCTCTCGCCGCTGCTGATCAGCACCATCGTGAACGTGCTGCTCACGGGGCTCTCGCTGAAGAGCGCCGACCTGGCCATCAAGGCGCAGTACTTCGTGATGGCGACCATCGTGCTCTCCCTGGTGAGCTTCTTCGGCGGTCAGTCCGCGGAGTTCCCGCGGGAGATCGAGTGGTTCAACCCCGACGGCGCGGGCTTCGGGGCCGTCTTCGCGATCTTCTTCCCCGCGGTCACGGGGATCATGGCGGGCGTGGGCATGAGCGGGGATCTCGCGGACCCGCGGCGCTCGATCCCGCGGGGGACGCTCTTCGCGATCACCGTGGGGATGCTCGTCTACCTGGCCTTCCCGGTCTGGCTCGCGTTGAACTTCGACAACGCGACGCTCGTCGCCCAGCCGGACACGGCTTTCCAGGTCGCGGCGTTCCCGCAGCTCATCTACCTGGGCGTCTGGGGCGCGACGCTCTCGAGCGCGCTCGGGAGCATCCTTACGGCGCCGCGCACCCTGCAGGCGCTCGCCTGGGACGGCCTCGTGCCGCGCTTCCTCGGCCGCGGCTCGGGTCCCGCGCAGGAGCCGCGGGTCGGCATCGTGCTCACCTTCGTGATGGCGCAGACGGGGCTCCTGCTCGGGAGCCTCGACGCCATCGCGCCTGTCCTGACGATGTTCTTCCTCGCGACCTACGGCGTGACGAACTTCGCCTGCGGCCTCCAGCGCTGGTCCGCGAGCCCGAGCTTCCGGCCGGGCTTCAAGGTGCCGAGCGTCATCAGCCTCGGTGGGGGCTTCGCCTGCTTCTACGTGATGAGCGTCATCGACCTGCCGGCGATGATCGCGGCGCTCTTCTTCTGCGGGCTCATCTTCGCCGTCGCGAGCCGGCGGGTCCTCGGCACGACCTACGGCGACTCGCGGCACGGGATCTGGGCGGCGCTTGTGCGCTTCTCGCTCCAGCGCCTGCGCCGCGTCGAGTGGCATCCGCTGAACTGGCGCCCGAACCTGGTCATCCTGGGCGGCGACCCGAACAAGCGGCCCTACCTGCTCGAGCTCGGGAGCGCGATCGTCCAGGACCGGGGCATCGTCACCTACTTCCACCTGCTCCGCGGGAAGGTGGCGGAGCATGCGTCGCTGAGGCGGCACCTCCGGGACAACGAGGAGCATCAGCTCGTCCACGAGTTCCCGAACGTCTTCTACCGGGTGGACGTGGTCGACGACGTCTACCGGGGCACGGTGCAGGTCGCGCAGAGCTACGGCGTCGGGAGCTTCGAGGCGAACTGCGTGATGGCGGGCTGGCCGCGGAAGCGCGAGCGCGGTGCGGCCTACGTGCGCATGTGCCGGGACCTTCTCTCCCTCGACCGCTCGCTGCTCCTCGTCCGCCACTCGGACAAGAAGAAGCTCGGCCGCCGTCCGGTCGTGCACATCTGGTGGGGCGGGCTCCAGGGGAACGGCGGGCTGATGCTGCTCATCGCCTTCCTGCTGACGAACCACCACCGCTGGCGCCGGGCGTCGGTGAAGGTGATCACCGTGGTCGACGCCGTGGAGGACCGGGAGCGCGCGGAGGCGAACCTGAAGGAGCTCCTCGAGGCGGCGCGCCTCGACGCCGAGCCGCGGGTGTTGCTGCGGGGCGGGAGCCGCATCAGCGAGGTGATGCAGGTCGAGAGCGAGAAGGCGGACCTCGCCATCGTCGGCTTCCGCCTGCCGCGCGAGGACTCGGACGTGGCGCCCTTCTTCGATCGCATGAACCGCATGCTCGAGGCGCTCCCGACGACGATCCTCGTGCACTCGGCCCAGGGCTTCGAGAGCGAGCCCGTGCTCTTCGACGAGGGTGCGCGCCCGACGAGCGAGATCGCCGCGCCGATGGAGGATGGCGACGGGACGACGAGCTCGGAGATCGCCGCCTACGCGGCCGCCGAGAGCCAGTCCATCCCGCCGCCCCCGCGGGCACCGGACCAGAGCATGGGCGCCTTCAGCGGCGAGCACGAGCTCGACCCGTCGCTCCTCGAGGGCGAGCGCGACTGACCAGGGGCGACCGCGGCAGCCAGGGGCCGAGGCCCTGCGCCGCCGTTAAAGCGAGCGTGGCAGCCGGGGGTCTTCAGACCGGCGCGTAGGTTCCCTTCGGGACCTCGCGGCTCGGGTCCACGCGGAGCTTCCCGTCGCTCGTGACCTCGACGGCTAGCCAGGTCAGGTCTCGGTCCGCCGGGCCCTCCTGCACCGTTCCGTCGCTCGCGAACTCGCTGCCATGGCAGCGGCAGCGGAACCCGTCGATGTCGTCGGCCAGCCGGACGGCGCACGCGCGGTGCGGGCACTTGGCGCGCACACGGCGCCCCCCGGGTTCACGGCGTTGCACGGGACGGTGTCGCCTCCCATCGTTCCGCCGTGCGCTCCGCTCTCCGATGCTTGCTCGCGCTCCTCGCCGCGTGCGGAGGCGATGCCCGCGCCGGCTCCGGCGACCCCGCCCCCGAGCCTGCTCAGGCCGCCCCAAGCGAGCCGTCAGTGGACGCGACGCACCCTCTCCACGGCCTCGTCGTGCGCCCCGCCGTGCCCGTCCGCGATGCGGCGGATCCGGAGAGCCGGCTGCTCGGCTACGTCCGCTGGGGCGAGCGCCCGCGGCTCCGCGCGCCGGAAGATGGCCCCCCGCGCACCCGCACATGCGCGAGCGGATGGTACGAGCTTGCGCCTCGCGGCTGGCTCTGCAGTGGCCAGGGCGTCGAGGTCGGCGAGACCCCGCCCGCGAGCGACGCCGGCGCCGAGCCGGCGGACCGCGCGGCGACGCTCCCCTACCGCTACTTCTTCGTGAAGGTCCCGCTGACCCCCGAGTACCACCGGCTCCCCTCGCCGCAGCAGCAGGACGCTGCCCAGGCCTTCGCGCGCCGCTACCTCGAGCTGAAGGCGGAGGGGAAGGGGCGTCGCGCCGAGCGCATGTGGAACGGCGAAATCTCCGTCGAGCCCCAGCGACCGCCCGTGGTCGCGCGCTACCTCGCCCGCGGCTTCTACGTCGCGGCGACGGAGCTCCGCGCGCGGGGCCAGCGGCGCTTCGCCCGAACGCCCGGCGGCGCCTTCGTCGCCCTCTCGAGCCTCGACGAACGGACCGGCGCGCCGGCCCTCGGCGTGACCCTCGGCGAGGGCGAGCAGCTCCCCATCGCGTGGGTGCGGCGCAACAGCTGCCTTCGCCTCCACCGGGACCGCTACGACGGGACGCTGCGGACGATCTGCGACGACGCGCTCCCCGGCGTCGAGCGCCCCCAGCGCCTCACGGAGTGGGTGCGCCGGGAGAACCTGAAGGACCGCATCTACCACCGCCTCGAACGGCCCGAGTGGGACGAGCCCCGCTACCTGAAGAGCTGGTTCGTCGGCGTCGCCGAGCGCACGGAGCCGCCCTTCGCCGTGGCGGACGACGAGCCCTGGGTGCACATCGATCTCGGTGAGCAAACCCTCGTGCTCTACCGCGGGCTCGAGCCGACCTACGCAACCCTCGTCTCGACGGGCCTCGAGGGGCACGCGACGCCGACGGGCGTCTTCCGCATCCACAAGAAGATGCTCTCGGACACCATGGCGGACCTCGGGCCCGACGCCGGCGACGAGAGCTACCGCATCCAGGACGTCCCCTGGACCCAGTACTTCGAGGGCTCGGTCGCGCTTCATGCGGCCTTCTGGCATGGCCGCTTCGGCATCGAACGGAGCCACGGCTGTGTGAACCTCGCCCCAGGCGACGCCGCCCAGGTCTTCGGCGCCACCTGGCCAGCGATCCCCTCGGCCTGGCACGGCGTGGTCGTGGGCCGGGACGACCGAACCAGCCGGGTGTGGGTGACCGAGTAGGGCGCCCCCACCGTCACGGGGTCCTGGTAGAACCTCATCGACGGCCCCCGCGGCCGGGAGGAGCTTCGTGGAGTACATCCCCCGAGCCGAGGTCGACGCCCTGGCCATCGAGAGCATGATCTTCCACGTCGTGGGGACGGGGGAGAGGCCGGTCTTCCTCGGCGCGCCGAGCAACGTCCAGGACCACGGCGGCTTCTTCCTCGAGCGCGTGAAGGAGACCCTCGGCGGCCGCCCCTTCGCCTTCGCCGAAGGCTCCGAGACAGCCGGCGACGTCGCGGCCCTCTTCACGGGCCCCGAGGGCTTCGAGGCCACGAGCCGGGTGATGGCCGAGCGCTTCCACGCGCTCCACCCCTCGTCCTCGAAGCCCGGCGTGCTGATGGTCTTCGCCCTCCGCGTGGGCGGCTCCCGGGCGGCCTGCCTGATCAAATACGATCACCTCGACGTGCTCACCTACGAGGAGCTCCCGGAGGCCGTGCGCCTCGCCCGTGTCGAACGTTCGTTCGTCGAGTCCTCCCGGGCGCTCCAGAAGACCGCCTTCTTCGCCAAGGACGCGCTGCCGCGCTTCGTCGCGCGGGACCGGCTCACGACCGGCGGCGCGGACTACTGGCTCGCGTTCCTCGGTGCCGAGCGGGCCCGGGACGAGGAGCGGGAGCTCACCTCCGAGCTCGCGGGCATCGCCCGGGCCCTCGGGCGCGAGGCCCGGACGCTGCCTCAGGAGGCGAAGCGCGAGCTCCTGGTGCGGGCCCGGGACTACGCCGAGCGCGAGGTCGAGTTCGACGACGAGGTCTTCTTGACCGAGCTCGTGGGCGCGCAGCCGGAGAGCTCGGAGGTCCGCAGCGTCTACGAGAGCCTCGTCGAGGCGAGCCCGCTCGCGGGTCGGTCCTTCACGACGGCGAAGAAGGTGATCCGTCCACGCGCGAAGCACGTGCTCAAGAGCCGCGAGGGCGTGACGCTGCGCGTGCCCTACGAGGTGCAGATCGACCGCGAGGTCTTCGAGGCGCGCCCGTTGCCCGATGGGCGCACGGAGATCCGCCTTCGGCTCACGCTCGAAGGCGAGGCGTGAGGGACGAGCTCACGCCAGCCCGCGTCGCGCGGCTGAAGGAGCTCCTCGAGACCCTCGAGGCGGGGACGCACGGCGCCGTGAGGGAGGACCGCGAGCGCTGG
>JBCDGX010000138.1:0-10613 GCA_038750805.1 Myxococcota bacterium | reverse complement strand
GCCCGCGAGGGTCGCGAAGCCCACGTCCCATCCGTAGTCCTCGGCCGGGGCCCAGCGCGTCGCGCGGGGGCGTAGGGTCAGCGGGTCCGTGCCCGTCGGCGCGGCTTCGAGGGAGGCCGCGACCGCCTCGCCCACGGCGTACCCCACCCAACGGGCGAGCCCTCGCCCCTGGTGGTCGTCGACGTCGATGGGGAGCGGCTCGTCCGGCGGGAGCGGGCTCTGGTCGCCGATGGCGGCGCCGGTGATCGCGATGAGCGGCGTCTCGCCTCCCGCCGGCGTGAGCCACGCCTGGGCGCGCCCGACGGCGAACCCGGGCCAGTCCCGGCCATAGCGCTCGTGCTCGGGTCCGAGGGCCGTCGCGTGGCAGGCGAAGGTCCCGAGCGCGCCGAGGAGCGTACCGTCGTCCCGCCAGGCGGCGTACGTGGTGAGCCGCGGATCGGACGCCCGCCCCTGCGGCAAGAGGCCCGCGGGCGGGGTTGGCGCCGGCGAGTCGGCGGCTTCGTTCCAGTCGCGCGGATGCTGTCCGGCGCCCGCGTAGTTCGCCTCGAAGGCTTCGTAGCTCCGGTTCCGGGCGACGCCCCAGAGGTCGACGCGTCCCACGGCGAGCGTGCCTGCCTCGCGCCCGTCCCACGCTGCCGTCACGGCGCCCACGACGGCGTCGGCGTAGGCCTCGCACACGTCTTCGCGGAACCCGAAGTGGGGGAAGTCGCCGAGCGATTGCGCGAAGAAATCGTAGAAGCCGTTGCCGTAGAAGCGCCCGGGTGCCGTGTGCGTGTGGGTCCCGCACACGATCAGCGAGGCCTCGGCCCATCCCGCGAGGCGGGCCAGCGCAGCCTCGTAGAGCGCCCGCGACGCGCTCATGATGTCGCAGGCGACGATGGCCAGGCGCTCCGCGCCGTCGAGCGTCTCGACGACGAGCGCGCGGGCCCAGAGCTCGTCCCCGGCGTTGCGACCGACCTTCCCGTCGAGCGAGTACCCGGCCATGGCCACGCCGTCCGGGACGACGATGCGCGCCTTGGCGAGGCCGACCTTCGCCTTGCCCTCGAGCAGGCGGCGGTAGGGAGTGCGGTGGACGAGGCTCATCGTGGGATCCCGAGGTGGTCGCGCCAGAAGTCGTTCAGGAAGATCCCGTCGGGATCCCACTGCTTGCGGAGCGCGAGGAAATCCTCGAAGCGCGTGAGCTGGGCGCGGCGGTAGGCGACGCCGGTCTCCGAGTCCGGGCGCGAGAGGTATTTGCCCCAGTGGAAGCGGAAGCCGTAGGGGCGAAGAAGCTCCCACAGGCGCGCGAAGTGGTCTTCTTCCGGACGGCGCCGCGGCGGCTTCTTCTCCGGGTCCCGGTTCCACCAGTAGCGCTTCTGGTACTGGAGCTCCCGGCGCCGGGCGTCGTCGTCGAAGACGAAGGGGTCGACGCGGAAGAAATTCTCGCCGCCGCCGGGGGCTGCGGGGTCGTGGGCTGCGCTCATCCACGCCGCGCTCGGTCCGGTCGCGTAGAGCTCGACGGCGAAGGTGCCCGTGGCCCGGACGCCGCCGTCCGCGAAGTAGTCGCGCATCGCGTGCATGACCTCCTTCCAGCGGGACATGGGGAACCAGAGCTCCGTGAAGAGGAGCGGGAGCTCGTGGTTGTCGATCTGGT
Source organism: Myxococcota bacterium (assembly GCA_038750805.1). Classification (GTDB taxonomy): domain Bacteria; phylum Myxococcota_A; class Polyangia; order Polyangiales; family Houyiibacteriaceae; genus CALCTH01. The sequence continues at coordinate 8,980 of JBCDGX010000138.1, read as the reverse complement.
TGTCGTGCGGGAGGCCCTGGTACCAGGTGTCGCGGAACGGCGTGGTCTTCCAAACGGGCGCACTCGCGGTCCCGCCACCGGACGACTCGGCGAGGGGCACGAAGCCGTTGATGATACGTGGCGCGATGACCTCGAGCGCCTCGAGACCGCTCAAGCCGCAGCCGCTGAGGGTCTTCTCGATGGTGTCTCGGACGACGCCGAGGAGCAGGGCGATGCGCCGGCGCCGGCCGCCCGGGATGTGGCGGTCGTTGAAGGTCTCCATCCCCATGCCGGCGAGCAGGGTCGCGCAGACGAGCAGGCTGCGGATCGGGTTGGTGAGGAGGCCGATGCGCTCGTCGTCGTCGATGTAGTCGTAGATCTCGTCGTAGAGGATGTGGACGGCGCGCTGGGCGGCCCGGGGGTCGTCGAACTCCACGAAGGGGTTCCGCTGGAAGCTGCCGTCGTCGGGGTAGGGGACGCGCTTGGCGCGCCAGATCTGAATCCGCTCCGAGCCCTTCTGAGGCCACCAGAGGATGCGCGAGTAGGGAAACGCCGGGTCCTCGAGAAACTCCCGGAGCGTCTGCCTTCCTGTGCGCGTGTCCTCGCCGAAGAGGTCGACCTTCGAGTCCTTCACGCTCTCGTTCGAGACGTCGCCTTCGATACCGAAGCGCTTCACCGTCCGGAAGGTCACCTTCGTCACCACGCCGAGGAGCCCGAGGTGCGTGAGCGCGGCACCGAAGTTCGCGTCGCTCCGATCGAGCACCCGCTTCGTGCCGATGCCGTCGATGAGCTCGATCTGCTCGATCTGCTCGTCGAGGTTGTGCTTCACCGAGGCGCCCGCCGAGCCCGTGCCGAGGAACCCGCCGACGGTCTGGTGCGTGATCCCGCCGAGGATCGGGAGCGCACGCCCCTCGTCATGCAGCCGTCGGCAGAGGCCCGACGCCTCGACCTCCGCCTGGCTGCGGTGGTCCGCGCCGCGCGGTGAGCCCGGAAGGTGAGGGTCCCCGCCGATGCTCCACCCGGCTCCCACCGTCACGAGGTCGTCCTGGCGGTCGTAGCTCTGCAGCCGGTCGAGGAGCAGGTTCAGACCGAGGGGCTCGCCGGGCTTCCGTTCGCGCCCGAAGCCGTCCGTGTACACGCCGCGCAGGGGCACCGAGTGGCCGCTCCCGCGCACGCGCAGCTGGGCTCCGCGGGCGCGCGCGTCCTGAATGGCCTGAATCACGTCGTCCTCGTCGTGGGGACGGAGAAAGGCTCGCCTGTCCGGATGGTCGACCATCGCCGCGACCCTAACGCTCCCGGCGTGCGCTGAGGCTTTCAGCCGCTGACGGCGAGGGACGGCGCCTGGTAGAGCGCCCAGCTCGCCACGTCGACGACGCCCTGCGCCTCGAGCTCGCGCTCGAGCATCGCCGCGCGGGCAGCATCCTCGCGGAGGCGCGCCGCGCGCCACGCCGCCATGCGCCACCCCACGGCCATGTCGGCGGCGCGGTAGCGCTCCTCCGCTTCGCCGAACGCGCGAAGCGCCCCGGGCACGTCGCCCGCGCCCTCGCGGAGCGCCGCGTCGACCATCGACGCGAAGGCCGGGCCGTCGGCACGGCGGCAGCCGGCGAGGCGCTTGAGCGAGCGGCGCGCGTCCTCCGCATCACCGCTGGCGAGGGCCACGGCCGCGCGCACCTGGTGCGCCGGCCCGCGGGTCAGCGGGAGCCAATGGAGGCGCGCGGCCTTCACGCGCGGCCACTCCGCGTCGACGAGCTCCCGGGCCTTCGCCACCTCTCCCCGCCGCAACGCGTAGAGGACCTCGAGGCGATGCGTGTAGAAATCCCAGAGCCCGTACTCGAGGTTCCAGCGCTCGAGCACCTCGCGCTGGTCCGCGATGAGCGAGCGAAGGCCGCGGAGGTCCTTGCCCGCCGCGCGAGCGAAGCCCTGGTTGCTCCAGAGCTGGACGTAGGTGCCCCAATCGCCGCGCTCCCGCGCCTCCGTTGCCCAGCGCACGCCCTCGGCGCTCATGAGCGGGTAGTTCCCGTGGTACTCGCGCGCGCTCACCGTCATCAGATGCGCGATGCCGATCTCCCAGCTCATCGGCTCGGCCGTCTCCGGGGCGAGCGCGAGGACCTTCTCGGCGGCCTCCATCGCGTCGCGCCAGCGCCCGTCGAGGAACCCGCGGAGCGAGTGGCAGAGGGCGACGGCGGCCTCGAGGTAGACGCTGCCCTCGCGCGCGGCGAGCTCCTCCGCGAGGGCGAGGAAGCGGTTCGCGCGCAGGGCGACCAGGGGCGTGAAGCCCGTCCCGGCAAAGGCGAGCCCGCGACCCACGCGCTCGGCGTCGCCCGCCTCGAGCGCGTAGAGGAGGCTCCGCGTCATCAGCGAGGCACCCTCGACGGGCGCGAGGTTCGTGAGCGTCTTCCCGACGGAGAAGGCCAGGTCGGCGCGGCGCTCCGAGGCCTCGCGCCGAGCCCGTGGCTTGGGGAGGCCGCGCGCCGTCCGGGCGTGGAGCCTCCCCGCCACCCACGCGAGATCCGCGAGGGCGCGCCCGGCGTTCTTCGGGAAGGGGATGCCCTCCTGGCGCAGGAGCGCGCGCAGGTGCGGCTCCGCCTCGCTCAGCTCACCGACCTCGAGGAGCGCCCCGACGCCGCGCCGGCGGAGCTCCATGGCGTCGCCTTCGCCGGTCTCGGCGGCCTCGAGGTAGGCCTCCCCCGCCTCCCGACCGAGCCCCGCGCGATGCAGGTTCCGGGCGCGGCCGAGGCGGGCGCCCGCTTGGCTCGCGTGCCCCTCGGAGGTCCAGGCGAGCACGTCCTCGTAGTGCTGCGCCGCACGCGCGAAGGCGAAGGCGCGCTCGGCGTTCCGCGCCGCCTCGACGGCCCAGGTCACGGCCTCGGGATCCCGCGCCGCGTGATGCAGATGATGCGCGAGGAGCGCCGCCGGCGGCGCCTCCGGCCGCGGCTCCGCCAGCAAGGCGTCGGCCAGGGCGCCATGGCCCCGGGTGCGCGTCTCGTCATCGAGCGCCGCGACCACGGCTTCGCGCACGCGGTCGTGATAGGGCTCGACGCTCGCCTCGAGGGTTCCGCCGCCGAGGCGAACGAGCGAGGCGGCGCGCACGCGGGCCACCGCGCCGCGCGCGTCCACGGTCTCCGCCGCCTCGAGGATCGTGCGCTGCGGCAGCGGGCTCGCCGCGAGGCAGGTGAGCTCGAGGAAGCGCTTCGCCTCGGCCGGGAGCCCGTCGAAGCGCCGGAGCACCGCGGCGTCCACGGTCGGGACCACGCCCTCGCCGCCCTCGGCCCGAAGCGCCGCCACCTGCTCGAGGAAGAAGGGGTTCCCGCCACACTCGCGCACGATGGCCGCGAGGCGCTCGGGCTCCGCCACCAGCGTCGGCGCGAGGCGCTCGAGGAGGCGCTGCGCGGAGTGATCGTCGAGCGGCGCGAGCGCCAGGGAGCGACGCGGGACCCGGAGCCGGGCCAGTCCCTCCCGGAGCTCCGCGAGGAAGGGCGAGCCCACGGCCTCCTCCGGGCGGAGCGAGAGGATGACGAAGGGCGGCGCCGCGCCGGCGAAGAGGTCGAGGAGCCGCCGCGCGCTGTCCGCGTCGCCCCATTGCGCGTCGTCCACCACCAGCGCGAGCGGGCGGAGGCGCGCGATGCGCTCGAACACCGCGCGGAGCCCGGCGCGAGCCCGCTGAAGCTCGTCGCCGCCGGGGCTCTTCTCCCAGCTCGGGCCGCCGCCGTGGAGGATGCCCCCGAGCACCGGGAACATCATCGCGGCCTCCGCCGCGTCCGCGAGGTACGCGCGCCGCTCGGGCTCCGCCAGCGATTGGAGCGCGTCGTGCAGCCCGTCCACGAGGCCGTCGATGGCCTTGTGCGGGATGTGCTCGAGCTCGTGACAGCGGCTCACGAGCACGAGCGCGTCCTGCGCGCTGGCCCGGAGCTCCGCGAAGGCCCGAAGCAGCGCGGACTTGCCGATCCCCGAGGGTGCGCTCACTTCGATGACGACCGGCGAGCCCGCGAGATGCTCGCGCCACGCTACCTCGAGGGCTGCGAGCTCGTCCTCGCGCCCGACGAGCTTCCGGAGCTTGCCGGGCTTCCGCGGCGTGAGGCCCAGGCGCTCGCGGAGCTCGGCCTCGCCGGGGCGCTTCGAGGGGTCCCGCTCGAGCAGCGCCATCGCGAGGTCGACGAGCGGCCCGAGCGCGTCGCCGCCCTCCGCGACGATGGCCTCGCGGTCGATGGGCGGCGCCGGGCCGAGGCGCTTCTGCGTCAGCATCTGGAACGGGCTGCCCTCGAAGGGCACGCGTCCGGCCAGGGCCAGGTAGAGCACCGCGCCGAGCGCGTAGCGGTCCGCCGCCGCCGTCGCGAGCTCCCCCCGCGCCTGCTCCGGCGCCATGAAGGCCGGCGTGCCGACGATGCCCCGGCCGGAGCCGCTCCCGATCTCCGGGCTCCCGTCGAGCCGGTCGTTTCGCAGCGCGGCGAGCCCGAAGTCGAGCACGACGACCCGCCCCGCGCCGTCCACGAGCACGTTCTCGGGCTTCAGGTCGAGGTGCAGCACGCCCTCCCGATGGAGCGCGGTGACGGCGTCCACGAGCTCGCGATAGGCCGCCACCAACCGCGCGGCGTTCGGCCGCCCCGGCACCGGGCTCACCCAGCGGTCGAAGGGCGTCGCGTCCTCCACGAGCTCCATCGCGACGTAGTAGGCGCCGTCCTCGGCGCCGAGCTCGTAGAGACCGACGAGGTTCGGATGCACGACGCCGCGCGCGTAGCGGAACTCGCGCTTCAGCCGGAGGAGCGCAGCGGGCCGGAAGGCATGGAGGGTCTTCACGGCGACGCGCTCGCCGCTCGCCGTGTCCTCGGCGTCCCAGACGGCGCCGAAGCCGCCCTCGCCGAGGCGCCGGTTCAGCCGGTAGGGGCCGAGCTGCCCGACGTCGGTCGTGTAGACCCCCGAGCCGAGCGCCTGCGCGTCGGGCTTCGTGCGGGCGATCTCCGTCGGCCGGGTCGCGCGCTCCCCACTCGCGAGCGTCGGCTCGCTGGCCGGGCTCGGGACCGCCTCGGCCTCGCGCACTGGCCCCGGCGCGCGCTTCTCCTCCTCCACGCCTCACCGTACCAGTCTCAGGCTACGGGCATGTGAATCCTCCTCGCCGCGATCGCGGCCCAAGGAACGGCGCGCCCCTGGCGTCGCACCTGCCGAACGCGCCCCGGGGCGCCCCGTGGGGGGCGACGGCGGCGCCTGAGGAGAACCCATGAAGCGCCGCTCGTTCCTCGCCGCCGCCGGTCTCGGCGGCCTCGCCTCCGCCCTCCCGCGACCGCTCCTCGCGCAGCCGAGCTGGGGCGTGACCTCCCGGCCGAGCCCGACCTTCCGCGAGACCATCGCGCGGGTTGTGGGCATGCCCCGCGACGGCGCGCTCCAGCGCGAGGCCCGCGGGCTCGGGCTGAACGTCGTGAACGTGATGTGGGAGGACACGGGGCGCTTCCAGGGGAGCTCGGTCGGGCCGAACATCAGCGACCTCACGCTCCAGGTGCGCGAGCCCGTCGGGCGCGGGCACCGGACGCACCTGCTGCCGGTCATCCGCCACCCGAACTTCTCGGACCGCACGGCGGACGTGCGCGCGGAGCGGCTCTGGGTGCGCGTCGGCAACCAGCGGCGCGGCGCGCCGGAGGGCGACCTCCGCGTCGTTCCGCTCCTCGAGGTGCTCGGGCACCTGAAGGACTACCTGACGGACCGGGGCTCGCTCCTCGGCGAGGGCGACTTCACGGCCCCGCGCGACTCGCACGTGCTCGTGAGCGCGCAGCACGTCTTCGTGCCGCTTCAGCCGCGCGGGAGCGCCGAGTTCAACCCGGTGCTCTACAACTACCAGTCCATGCCCGGCTCGCCGGCGGTGCTCACGCTCCTCGTCACGCGCCAGGGGACGAGCGCCACGGTCATCGAGAACCGGCCCGGCGACCAGAGCTTCCAGGGCTGGGGGCAGCAACTCTTCTTCAACCACGCCGGGCAGCGCACGGTCTTCACCGCCGAGCGCCGGAGCGCCGTGGAGGCGCGCATCGAGGCCGGCGAGGGCACGGCCCAGGACGAAGGGGCCCTCGAGGAGGGCGCGGACATGATGATCCTGGTGCAGGTGCCGCTCCGCCATCGCTCGCGCCGCTTCCAGGGCATGCCCATGGACGGTGCGCTCGGCGGGGCCGCCACGGGAGCCGCCCCGGCCGAGGCCGCGCCGATGTCCTCGCTGCGGCGCAGCCGCCGCGAGCGCTCCGACGTAGAGAACGCCGTCATCGGCCACGGCGACGACCTCGGGCCCTTCCGGGAGATGGGCGGGCTCCGCCTCGTGCGCGACACCCGCTTCCCGATCCGCGCGACGGTCCAGTTCTACCGGGCGACGAGCAACGGCATCGTGAACGCGGAGGACCTCCGCGCCGTGCGCCGGCAAATCGACCGCGTCTACGAAGAGGGCGACTTCGTCGGGAGCCTCGTGGTGCCGCGGACCCAGCGCACGCGACCGACCGATTGGCGGCGCACGCGGCGCTTCTTCCGCGGCCAGCAGGGCTGAAGCCCGCAAACGGTGCTGGTCCGGAGCGCGCGGGGACCGCATGGTCCCGGCATGCTCGCCGCCACCGCCGGCCGCGCTGAGAGGCGCGGGCCGGACCTCGCCGAGGTCGTCGCCCGCTCCTACGCTACGCAACACGAGGAGCTCACGGACGTGCCGCTCCGCCTCGTGGAGGGGGCCGTGCCCGAGGGCCTGCGGGGGGTGCTCTACCGCAACGGCCCGGGCACCCTCGAGGCGCACGGGATCCGCTACCAGCACCCCTTCGACGGCGACGGGATGATCCGTCGCTACGCCTTCGGGCCCGGCGGCGAGGTGCGCTACACGAACCGCTTCGTCGCCACGCGCGAGCGCCACGAGGAGAGCCGCGCCGGACGCATGATGTACCGGGCGTTCGGGACGAACCTCCCGGGCGGCCTCCGCCGCAACGGGCTCCGCATGCGCTTCAAGAACGCGGCGAACACGAGCCTCGTGCACCACGCGGGCTTGCTGCTGGCGCTCTGGGAGGGCGGGCTACCCCACGCGCTCGACGACGCCACGCTCGAGACCCGCGGGCGCCACGACTACGCGGGGGCGCTCCGGGCGAAGGACCCGGTCGGGCGCCTGCTCTCGCCGGAGCTCCCCTTCAGCGCGCACCCGAGCGTCTGCCCGATGACCGGCGAGCTCTTCAACTTCGGCACGGTGCCCGGCCGCGAGAACACGCTGCTCGTGCACCGGGTCTCGCCGAGCGGCGAGCTCACGACCACGCGCCACGCGCTCCCGCGCATGCCCTTCGTGCACGACATGGCGCTCACGCGGCGCTGGCTCGTGTTCTTCCTGACGCCGGTGCGCTTCGACGTGGCGCGGGCGCTCCTCGGCCTGAGCACGCCGGTGGAGGCCATCCGCCAGGACCCCGGGGTGCCCACGGATGTCCTCTGCATCCCGCGGAGCGGCGGCCCGCCCGCCTGGCTCCAGGGGCCGCCCTGCTTCGTCTTCCACCACGCGGGCGCCTACGACCTGCCCGACGGGCGCGTGGTCGTGTGCTCGTACCGCATGGACGGATTCGCCGGCGGCGCCGTGGACGTGCAGGACGCCTCGCAGCTCCGCGAGTGGCCGTACCCCGACGCACGGCTCACGCGCTACGTGCTCGACCCGGCGCGCCTGCGCGTGACCGAGACCCGGCTCCACGGGCGCCCCGGAGAGCTCCCGACGACGGATCCGCGCACGGCGACGGAGCCCTATCGGGTCGTGTGGGCCGGCGTGAAGCCCGAAGGGAACCGCGGCCCGGTGCCGACGGCCCTGGCTCGCTACGATCTGCCGCCCCTCGACGCCGAGGCCGGGGCCCGCGAGACCTTCCGCGACTTCACGCCGGACCTCCCCGGCGAGCCGCTCTTCGTGCCCCGGGACCCCGCCGCGCGCGAGGGCGAGGGCTGGCTGCTCAGCGTGATGTACCGGGCCCGGGAGCACCGCTCGGACCTCGTCATCCTCGACGCCACCAGCCTCGCCACGGTCGCGCGGCTCGCGCTCCCGCATCACGTGCCGCCGGGCTTCCACGGCATCTGGGTCGGGTAGCCCATGACCCTGCGCCTCGCCTCGCGCCGCGTGCTCTTTCCCGAGGGCATCGCCGAGGGGTGGCTCACGCTCGCCGGGAGCGACATCGCGGCCGTGGGTCGCGGGGCGCCGCCGGAGGACGGCGTGGCGCTCGAGGACCTCGGCGACGCGCTGGTGACGCCGGCGCTCGTCGACGCGCACACGCATCTGGCGCTCGTCGCGCTCCGCGGGCTCACGGCACGGCTCCCGGCGCGGGCGAGCGTGGTCGAGGACCTCTTCTACACGGTCGAGGCGCACCTCGTGCCCGGGGACGTGCGCGCCTTCAGCCGCATGGGCGCCTACGACGCGCTCCTCGGCGGTACGGGCCTCGTCTGGGACCACTATTACGCTGGCGAAGAGGTCGCCGCGGCCTGCGCCGACGTCGGCCTGGCCGCGGTCGTGGCGCCCACGCTCCAGGACGAGGGCGGGCCCGGCGCGGACGCTTGGGAGGCGCAGCTCGAGGCGACGGAGGCCATCGCCGGGAGCGCCGCGCTCCGTGCGCGGGGCATTGTCGCCGCCGTCGGTCCCCACGCCACGGACACGGTCAGCGACCGGCTCTGGGAGCGCGGCGTGTCCCTCGCCGAGCGCCTCGGCCTGCCCGTGCACGCGCACCTCGCCCAGTCCATCGAGGAGCAGCGCCGGAGCCTCGCCGCCCACGGCACGACGCCGGCTGCACGGGTGGCGGCGCGGGGCTGGCTCGAGCGCGCGCCGCATGTCTTCGCCCACGCGCTCTTCGCGGACCGGGCCGAGCTCCGGGGGCTTCGGGAGGCGACGCTCGTGGTCTGCCCCTACTCGCAGCTCGTCTTCGCGCATCCGGCGCGGGTCGACGTGTGGAGCGACGAGGGCGTGGGCTGGGTCGTCGGCACCGATTGCGCGGCGAGCAACGACTCGATGAGCCTCCGGAAGGAGCTCCGGCTCCTCGCG
>JBCDGX010000137.1:0-10638 GCA_038750805.1 Myxococcota bacterium | reverse complement strand
CTCCGGGGGAAGCTCTCCGCGCTCGTCCTCCAGCGCCTCGCCACGACCGACGCGCTCGAGGGCCTCGCGGAGCGGCTCGTCCTCGACCGCGTCGTCGTCCTCGAGGGCGTCGAGGAAAGCGTAGTCGCCCTCGTCGTCGCCTTCCGCGTCCGGGGCCCGCGGCGCCTCCGCGCCCCGGCGGCGGAGCCCCTCGAGACCACCCGCGACGATCTGCCCCGGCAGGTCGAGCACGTCACCCATGCGCTCGGGGTCGATGCCCTTCACGAGCACGTTCGCGAGCCGGTCCCCCTGGGCCAGCATCATGTCCTGGAGGAGGAAAGGTGCGCTCGCGGCCACGCCCTCGGTCTCGTCGGCGAGGGCCATCACGTCGCGGTACTCGTCGAAGTCGACGCCGTACTTCATCACGAGCACGTGCGCGTTCACGCCGAGCACCTTGTTCCGGAACTCCTCCTGGAAGCCCGTGGTGATGGCCAGCACGCTGAGCAACGCCGCCACGCCGAGGGCGACGCCGGTCACGGCGATGACGGTGATCACGCTGATCGTCTGCCGCTTCTTCGAGCGGAGGTAGCGAACGGCGATGTCGGCGGCGAGGCCCACGGCGCTCCCTAACACCGTCCCCCGGGGCAAGCCATTCCCGAGGGCCCCGAGATTGGCGTGGGGGTCTCGCGGACGCTACGTTGCCTGAACTTTCTTTTCTTCTGGGACCTGGCGGAATGTCTTTCGACGCACCGAGCCGGGGAGCCCCGCGTCTCCTCGTTTCGATCCTCCTTCTCGCCGCCTGCGGCGACGCGGCGCCGGCCGCGATGACGGACCTCGGCTTCATGGATGCCGGCCCGGCCGAGCCCACGCGCCGGTTGGACCCGGTGAGCACGAATCCCCTCGTGCTCGAGGGCGGCGAAGTCGCCGAGCTGGCCTTCAGCTACCGCGACGCCAACGGCCGCCCCCTGCGCGGCGAGCGCGTCGCGCTCTCCTTCAGCGGCCAGGCTCACGACTCGACCCTCGACGGACCCGACGCCATCACGGACGCGGACGGCGTCGCGCGCCGTTCGCTCCGCGCCGGGGCGACGCCCACGACCTTTCGCGTTCGCGCGGACGCGCCGGGGGCCGAGTCGGCCTTCCTGGACGTGTCGGTGAGCGATGCCGGCTTCGGCGACCTCGAGGTGACGCTCGCCTATGCGGGCGAGAAGGTGCTCACGCTGCAGCGGGTCACGCTCTACGCGGAGGGGTCCTGCGCCAGCCCGGCGGAGCTCGACGCCATGGGAGACCGCGTGCGCGCGCTCGGGCCGGACGGCGGGACGCTCCGCTTCCCGGGCCTCCCCGCCGAGATCACCTGGGTCGCGGTGGCGCGGGGCTTCGGGCCCGGTGGCGCGGTGCTCGCGGAGGCCTGCGCGGACGGCATCGAGATCACGAACGACGAAGTGCGGACCCTCGCGCTGACCCTCACGGACACGCCCGTCGACGCCGCCGGGAGCTACGACGCCGATCTGGCGCTCACGGAGCTCCCCGCATCGGAGGTGGCCGCGCGCTTCATCGAGCGGCTCTCGGACCGCGCGCGTGACGCCGGGGACACGCTCTGGCTCGTCGACGCGGCGATCCTCGAGCTCAGCAGCCGCGGCGAGAGCGAGGCGGCCGCGGCGCTCTCCGCCACCCGCGAGCTCGACGCCGCCACCTTCGAGGAGGAGCTCGCACCGGGTCCCGTCGGCCACGTGGAGGCCCTCGGCGCCGGCCTCGAGGCCGCGCTCGCGGAGCTCGTCGTGAGCGGCGCGCTCCGCGTCGACGCCATCGAGGACTCCCTGGCGATCAGCAGCGTCCGCGCGGGCGGGCGTCGGCTCGACCTAGAGGCCAACGCGACCCTCGACGTCCGCTCGGCCGCCGAGAGCGCCGGCGTGGATGTGGACCTCGCGCTCTCCCTGCCCCTCGGCGCCGTGGCGGCTGCCTGGCTCGGCCAAGGACGCGGCGACCTGGCCGCGCTCGAGGCCTCCCTGGAGGCCACGCTCGCCTGCGAGGACCCCGTGCCGCCGTCCATCGGACCGGTCTGTGGGCGCGATTGCTGGGCCGCGGCCTGCGGGAGCGTCGCGGAGGCGCTGGCCCGCGAGGCGGCGAGCGTCTTCGGCGAGCTGGACGGGCGCTTCGGCGCCGCGGACCTGGCCGGCACGCTGGCGCCCCGGGACACCGGGGGTGACCTCCGTATCGACGATCTCGAGGGCCCGCTCCTCGGCACCTACGGCCGCACGAGCGAGGCCGCCCCCGCCGCCGCCACGCTCCGGGCCCGGCGGGCCGCCCTGACCCGATGAGGCCGGCCGGGGCGCCCCGGCCCCGCCGTGCTAGCTTCCCGCCCGCATGCTCGAGCGGGCCGCGCTTCATCAGACGCGCTTCCGGACGCCTGGCGTGGCCCCCGACGCCCGCGGGGTCGTTCTCGGCCAGCGGGGCGTGGTGCTCTTCCCCTCCCTCGACCGGCTGGTCGCCTTCTTCCGCGCCTACGGGGACGAAGGCTCCATCGACGAGCTCCTCCCCTCGCTGGTCATCCGCCGCGTCGTGACGCCGCTGAAAACCCGCGAGCTCATGCTTGGCGTGCAGGCGGAGTCGAGCTACCGCATGGACCGCATCGCCGGGGTCGCGAAGCTCGCCGGAGGGCTCGTCTTCACGGGGACCTCGCGGCACTTCGTGAAGTACCGCGACGGCTCGTCGCCCCTCGGCTACGACGTGCAGGAGCTCCTCGACGACCCGGCGGATCTGGTGCTCTATCACGACACCTTCCGGCAGACGTACGCCTTCGAGCGCGACCTCCAGTTCCGGGACCTGGTCTTCAAGCTCCAGCCCCAGCGCAAGCCGAAGGCCCCCGGCGCCGAGGACGAGCTCCCGCCGCGACTGCTCGCCACCGCCGAGGTCGGCATCGGCGCCGCGATGCTCACCTATCTCTTCCGCTGGCGGATCCCGGCGCGCGCGGCGCTCGCGGAGTGGCCGCCGCAGAGCGCCTTCGACGACCGACCCGTGCGCCTCTACGTGTTTGAGATGAGCGACGTGCCCGAGCGCGTCGCGGCGCTCTTCGCGGCGCTACCCGGCGTGCACGTCTACCAGCCGCTCGGCGGGACCTACGCGGTCGAGCTCGGCCACGAGCACCCCATCGCCCTCGAGTCCTGCGGGAGCCTCTTCGCCGACGACGCGCTCACGCTCTTCCGGGGCGACGGCGAGGTGCTCGTCGTCGACCCGCTCCCGCCCTTCGCGCCGGTGCGGACGCTGGTCCGGACGAACCTCGATCTCGAGGGCCCGGAGCCCCACGAGGGCGCGGCGGCGCCGGACTCGCGCATCCTCGCGCTCGACCTGCCCCTGCGCCTCGCCCCGAGCACGGAGCCCTGGCGCGCCGTCACGGCCACGGTGGTGCCGCTCGCGCAGCGCGAGTGGCTGGCCCGGCTCCTCTACGCGCTCCCGCCGAAGACCCTGGCGGCGCTGCAGGTCGCCGTCGGCGAGGACGGCTTCTACCTCATCGACGCAACGGGCATCGAGGGCGTACCCCTCGGCGTGTTCCACTCCGAGGTCGCCGAGGGGATCTACGTGCCCTCGGGCTCGGCCATCGTCCCGGCGGTGAGCGCCATGGTGCTCCAGGAGCTCGTCCGCGACCGCGGCGAAGGCCTCGTCTTCTTCGACGCCGCGACCTCCATCCCCCGCGTGGTGCCGAAGGCGAGCTTCGGACCCGTCTCCCGGCGCCTCCTGAAGGAGATCGCCGCCGTGCCCATCAGCGCGGAGCGTCCGAGCGCCGACGAGCCCGAGCTCCCGCTGCTCCGCTACGAGAAGCCGCGCCGCTTCCCGCTCTGGGGCATCCCGGGCCGCGACAAGCCGGCGAAGGAGGAGGCCGGCGAGGACGAGCGCGCGGACGAGGCCGGCTGATGGCCTCCCCCGAGAAGATCCACGCGCTCTACGAGGCCTTCGCGACGGGTTTTCTCGGCCCCGTGCTCCTCGGCGGCGAGGCCCGGCTGACCCGCGCGCTCCCGCCCGGACTCCTCGAGCACTTCTCCCTGGCGCGGCCCTCGGACGAGCTCCTCGAGGAGCGCATCGTCGACCAGATCCAGGAGACGGCGTCCATCCTCGCGCCGGCGGCTACGGTGCGCTTCCCGGACCGGAGCATGATCGCCCTGGCGATGGCGGCGCACGACCTCGCGCTCGTCACCGATCCGGCGATGGACCGGACGTTCGCTCGGGGCGCGCGGCCGAAGATCCTCGACTTCGCGGATCAGCTCCTCGAGGACCTCGAGGCGCCACGCACCCGCGGCGAGGCTCTGGCCCGTCACGCCTTCGTCGAGCGACTCCTCGCGGTGCAGCGCGAGGACACGGTCGTGAAGAGCTGGGCCTACACCTACCGCTTCTACGGACGACCGCCCCCGGCCAACGTCGTCGCGGCGCCGAAGCTCCGCTTCGTGCGCGAGGAGAAGTCCCGGGCCCCGCTCCCCGAGCTTCTCGCTGAGGGCGAGGAGGCGGACGAGCTTCGCCTCGAGCCGCGCCTGCGCGAGCTGCTGAGCCGGAGCCCCCTGACCGAACTCCTCCGCACGGACCTCGCACCGGATCTGGTCTTCGGCCAGGCGATCCTCGCCGTGCTCAGCGACCCGGCCCTGCGCCACGGCGTCGCCCAGGCGCTGGTGCTCGAGGGCACGGGCAAGGTGGCCCAGCCTTTCGGCCACGCGCTCCGGCACCTCTCGGCGCTTGGGCCGCCGCCGCCCTTCCTCTTCGCGGCCATCGCCTTCCTCGCCGAGCTCCACGTGCTCGAGGTCCTCGACGCCCGGGCCGGGCACCGCCCGAAGGACGAGCCCGCCGTCGGCGACGAGGAGCTCTTCGCGGCCGTGCTGCCGGCGCTCGTGAAGCATCGCGGCGGCCTGGCCTCGCTCATGGAGCTCGCGGCGCCGGACAAGGCGCGCGTGGTCGAGCGGGCCGCGACGCTCACGTATCTCGCGGGTCAGGACGCCGTGGATTTCGCCCTGGCGATTATGGACCGCGCCGCCCCCGCGGACACCCAAGCAGCGGGGTGAGCGAACGAGCGCCGCGCTCAGGCCGCTTCGTAAGGGAGCGAGGCCTGGTCGAAGAAGAAGCGCTTCAGGTCCGCCAGCATCTCGACCTGACGCTTCATGGACGCCGGCTTCACGAGGTAGGCGTTCGCCCCGTGCTCGTACGCCGAGCGCACCTCGAGCGGGTCCGACGAGGTGGTCAGCATCACCACCGGGAGGCCCTCGCAGCCCGCGAGCTGCCGAATTTCCTCGAGGACCTCGTGCCCGTTCAGCCCCGGGAGGTTGATGTCGAGCAGCACGAGCGCCGGCAGCTCCGCGTCGCCGCCGAGGACCGCGCGGAGGTGGGCGAGGCCGGCCTCGCCCGTGACCGCCTCGTCGAGCTCCGGCGCATCGTCCACCCGCCCGAGCGCGATGCGAAGGAGCTCCCGGTCGGGCTCGCTGTCTTCGATGAGCAGGATCTTGCGCGCCATACGTCGATCGCCGAACGCGGATCCCCGCCTGGTGAACCGGAGCGGTGAGTCCCCGTGCGAAAGACCCTAGACCTCGGCCGCGAGGGTGTCTATGGCGCGTGAAGTTTTCGTGCAGAAAGTGTCCTCATTCCGGGACAGCGCCGAGCCGCCCCCGACGGCTGCCACGGCCGTGCTAGCGTCCGGGCCCGCGAGATGACGGACGCCACGATCCCGCAGAAGCTCCAGCTCGTCGCCCGGCAGCTCGAGCGCACCTTCCTCGGCAAGTCCGAAGTCGTTCGGCTGATGCTCGTCGCGGCGCTCGCCGGCGAGCACATGGTGCTCATCGGCCCACCGGGAACGGCGAAGTCGGCGCTGGTCCGGCTCTTCAGCCGCCTCGTGCAGGCCCAGTACTTCGAGTACCTGCTGACGCGCTTCACGGAGCCGAACGAGATCTTCGGCCCCATCGACATCCAGGCCTTCCGCGGCGGCGAGTACCGGCGGCGGACCGAGGGGATGCTCCCGGAGGCGGAGATCGTCTTCCTCGACGAGGTCTTCAAGGCCAACTCGGCCATCCTCAACTCGCTGCTGAGCGTGCTCAACGAGCGCGTCTACACGGTGGGCGGCAAGGTCGTGAAGGTGCCGCTGATCAGCGCCTTCGGGGCCTCGAACGAGGTGCCGAACGACGAGGATCTGATGGCGGTCTTCGACCGTTTTCTCCTCCGCGTTCAAAGCAACAACCTGGACAGCTACCACTTCCACGAGCTGCTCCTGAAGGGCATCGACCACGAGGTCGCGAAGATCACCGGCGGCTACGACGCGATCCAGCCGGTGCTGACGAGCCAGGAGCTCCACGGCGTGCACGCGGACTTTGCGCCGCGCATGAAGTTCAGCGAGGAGTTTCTCGCCGCCTACAAGGGGCTCGTCTTCCAGATTCGCTCGGAGGGCGTGAGCCTCTCGGACCGGCGCGCGATCAAGATGCTGAAGCTCTTCGCCGCGAGCGCGCTCCTCGACGGGCGCCCCCAGGCGGATCCGAGCGATTTCTTCATCCTCCGGCACGTCTGGAACAACCTCGACCAGGCGGAGATCCTCGAGGGCATCGTCGGCCCGGTGCTCGAAGGCTGGTACCGCGAGCACCCGGAGGCGCGGCGCTTCGGCGCGGCGGACGTGGGCCTCGACGCGCTCATCGAGGAGATCAACCGCATCCGCGACCTGCTCACGAGCGACCGGCCCATGAGCGACATCCAGCTCTTCAGCCACCTCAAGGCGCTGAACGAGATCAAGGCGGCGCTCCAGGCGATCAATACGCAGCCCGCCCGCGAGGCCATGGGTCGCGTGGAGCAGCTCCTCGGCCACGTCTTCCAGTCGGGGAAGTTCGCGCAGTAGGGCCCCATGCCGCTCCCGCCCCAAGCGCAGGGCGCCGCCGCCCGCGAGCTCGGATCCCTCGCGCTCAGCGTCGTGCGCGTGGACAACCCGATGCTGGGGCTGCGCGCAGCGCAATGGCGGAACGGGCTCGTCCGCGTGGGCCTCGACGTGCCGCTCTGGGCCGTGCACGACGTCGGCATGCTGGCCCTCGTCGACCCGACGACGGTGCCCCTCGGTCCGCGGCCGAGCCTCTCCCAGCTCCAGCTCGGACCCGGCTCCGCCGAGGCGCTGACGGCCTACGCCGAGACGCTCCTCGAGATCGGCCAGTCCGAGGTGCTCGAGCGCGCGCGCCAATGGCGCCTGAGCGACGACCTCATCAGCGTGCTCCTGCTGCGCGTGCTCGGCCCGCTCTGGGAGCGCTTCCGCGGTCCGCGCCGGCGGGGCGCGGCGCCGTTGCTCCTTCCCCTCGATCCCGAGGTGTACCGGGACCTCGACCCGCAGCTCGCCGAGCTCTTCCGCCAGGGCGACCGCTCGGACGACGTGGGCTTCCTCGAGCACGTGGCGCGCGAGCGGCTCCGGCTGATCACGGCCGTCGAGCAGATCGACCTCGACACGCTCCGGCTCCTCGGCATGTTCGGCGCCGAGGCGAACGCGGCCAACGCGCTCAACGTGCTCGATCTCCTGAACGTCTTCGAGTCGCCGGAAGCGAACGACGTCGTGAACTTCAGCCTCGATCTCTTGCCGAGCGTGCTCGAGACGAAGCGGGCGAGCGGCCAGCAGAGCTTCGCCGTCGACGGTTATAGCGGCGTCGAGCGCCGGGGGACCATCGACTCGCTGGTCCTGAGCGAGCTCGCCTTCGACGCGGAGCTCTTCGACCGGCGCTTCGTCGAGAACGAGGTCTTCTACTACGCGCGGGAGAAGCAGCACGAAGAGGACCGGCGCCTCCACTACGTCTGCGTGGACGCGAGCGCGTCCATGCGCGGTCAGCGCTCGGTCTTCGCGCGCGGCTTGGCGCTGACGCTCATCAAGAAGCTTCACCTCCAGGGCGAGGACGTCTACTTCCGCTTCTTCGACTCGCGGCTCTACGAGGTCCAGCACGCACGCTCGGGGCGCAGCGATACGGGCGGGATCAGCGTGCCCTACGTCCTCTGCTTCAAGGGCGAGCGGGGGCGGAACTACGCCAAGGTCTTCGGGCTCCTCGCCAACGACCTCCAGCGCCTTCAGCGCCGCGAGCGACGCACGCCCATCGTCTACGTGCTGACCCACGCGCAATGCCACGTGCCCGTGGAGACGGTGGAGCGCCTCCGGGCCATCGCACGCCTCTACGGCGTCTTCATGCTGCCGAGCACGGGGGAGCTCGACCTCGACTACCTCGACCGCCTCCACACCGTGCAGGTCGTCGACGAGGACAGCCTCTTCGAGCGCGACGCCCGCGCGAAGCGCGCCCTCGAGATCGTCGACGATGCCGCGAAGACGAGCGCGAAGAAGCCCGAGCCCGAGGAGGAGGACGCGCCCCGCGTCTCCCGGGTCAGCGGCCTCGACATCCATTGAACGGGTCCCATCGGGGCCCACGCGCTATGGTGAAGCATGGACGGCGGCAGCCATGCGCCGGCCGGGGGCAACGTCACGGCGCGCCGGGCCCGGCGCGTTCGGAGCCGTCGCCGGCTGCGCGTGGGCCTCGCCGTGCTCCTCCTGCCCCCCGCCGTCGCCGTCGGGGCGTCGCAAACCCATTGGGGTGAAGCGCGTCTCGCGCGCATCGCCGAGGGGCTTCTACGCGATGAGCTCGGGCTCGAGACCGAGCTCGCGGACCTCCAGGTCACCTGGGGGGCCTGGCCGCCCTCGTTGACGCTCCGCGCCGAGGGCATCGAGCTTCGCCACCCGACGGCGGGCCCCCTCGCCGACGCCGACGCGCTCACGCTCCGGCCCAGCCTGGGCGCGGTGCTCCAGGGCAAGATCGACCTCCAGACCATCGAGCTCCTTCGGCCGACGCTCCGTATCGTCGTCGACGAGAGCGGCATCGCGAACGGGCCGACGCTCCCGGAGGGAGGGCCCGGGCCACCGGAGCTGCCCTTCGAGCGCCTCCGCATCGAGGGTGGCATCGTCTCCATCGAAGCCGAGCCCGCGGCGACGCTTCGCCTCGAAGGCGTCGAGCTCGACCTCGGCGCACGCTCCTCGCGAAGCGGGCTCGCGCTCGACGTCGTGCTCGATGCGGTGGGCGGTTCGCTCGCGCACGCCGAGGGCATCGAGCCGGTGCAGCGCGTCCACGCGACGGCGCGCGTGGAGATCGGCGACGAGGACCTCTCCGTGGAGGCCGATCGCATCACGCTCCGCACACCCTACGCGGCGCTGAGCGTGACCGACGGGACCCTGCTCCAGGAGGGCGACGCCCCGCCGAGCTGGGCCGGACACGTCGCGGCGCGCCTCGAGCTGGCGCGCCTCGCGCGCCTACCTCTCGGGGAGGAGCTCCCGGCCATGGGCGGACGGCTGAGCTTCGAAGGCGACATCGCCGGAGACGATCGGCTCCCGCCGACGGGCGAGGGACGCCTCGTGCTCGAACGCGGCACGCTCAAGCGCCGCTTCGTCCTCGGCGAGCGCATCGACCTTCGGATCCGCGCCGAGCCCGACGCCATCGCCATCGTCGAGGGGAGCGAGCTCGTGCTCCCGAGCGGCGGCGGGCGGGCCGACGTCCGGGGAAGCCTCGGCCTCGGCGACGACCTCCCCGTCGACCTCACGCTCGACCTCGAGGAGGTCACGTTGGCGTCGATCATGGAGGTGGTCGGTCAGGACGCGAACATCATGACGCACTGGCCCATGACCGGACGCGCGCGCCTCAGGGGCACGCTCGCGCCCTTCGACATGGGCGGCCCCGTGAACCTCGTGACCGAGGGCTTTCGCGTGACCATGGACCCGCATCACGTGCGGCCGCGGAGCACGGTGATCGCCGTGCCCCGCACCGAGCTCCGGGGGCGCTGGGACTTCTCCGAGGACGCCCTCGTCTTCACGCGGCTCGTCGTCGAGTCGGCGCGCTCGCGCCTGCTCGCGTCGGTGGTGCACCTCGGCTTCGACGATCGCTTCGAGGCCCTGATCAGCGGGGAGCGCTTCGACCTCGCGGACGTCTCGCCGCTCATCGACATCCCCCTCGCGGGCGCCGGCCCCCTCGACGTGAAGATCACCGGTGGCTACGACGAGCCGAAGATCACCGGACACGCGCGCATCGCGGATTTCCGCTTCGACGAGATGCCGGGCGGGGACGTCGAGAGCGACTTCGAGCTGCTTCCCGGGTACCAGTCCGTGCGCTTCCCCGTCGTCGACGCGGTCAAGAACGAGAGCCGCTACCGGGTCCACGAGCTCGTGCTCGCCTTCGAGAGCGGGGGCCGCTTCAGCCTCGACGGCGACCTCGAGCTCCAGCGCGTGAGCCTCGCGGACGCCTACCACGCCTTTCGGCTGCACGAGGACGAGCGCTTCACCGAGTACCAGGGTCGCGCGCGCGGGCGCATGTCGCTTCGTTACACGCAGGGCTTCCCGAACGACGGGCCGAACGGGACCTTCGTGACCCGCATGGACCTGGTCTTCCCGGAGCTCGAGGCCAGCGGAATCGCCTTCACGGACGGCCACCTGGCCGGGCGCTTTCGCTGGCTCGACTACACCCAGGGCCTCGACGGGGGCGAGCTCGAGGTGGAGCATTTCGAGCTGCGGAAGGGCGCCGGCCGGGTGAGCGTCGAGGGCAACGTGGCCGTGGGCGGCGCCGTGCGGGTGAGCGTCGCGGCCGACCACCTGGCCCTGAGCGAGCTCGAGCCCGTCATGGACCTGGGGGTGGCGGGCAGCTACGCGGT
>JBCDGX010000136.1:0-10638 GCA_038750805.1 Myxococcota bacterium | reverse complement strand
TGGTTCCGGAGCCGCTCCCGCTCGTCCTTCGGGAGCGCGCTCGGTTTCGTCAGGGTGATGCCCTCGGCCTCGAGGCGGGGCAGGAGCTGGCCGACGAAGGTGTCGGCCATCTCGTCGTACATGCGCTCGAGGCGGGCGGCGATGGCCTCGACCTGCTCCGCCGGCGTCATGCCGTCCGCGGGCACGTCCATCACGCCCTCGTTCCGCTGCTCCACGACGCCCGCGAGGCGGACCATCACGAACTCGTCGAGGTTGTTCTGCGTGATGAGCAGAAACTTCAGTCGCTCGAGGAGCGGCACCCGCGGGTCCCGGGCCTCCTCGAGCACGCGCTGGTTGAACTCGAGCCAGGAGAGCTCCCGGTTGATGAAAAGCTCGGGGCCGAAGGGGGCGTCCGGCGCCGCGCCCGCGCGGCTCTCCGGCGGACGCGCGACGCCGTTGGCGCGGGCGGTCATGGACTCGTTGTTTCGGCGCTGGGCGGTGGGGTCAAGGTGCTTGCATCATGGAACGGGCCGCGGGTGCGCGATGGCCGGGGGATCCCCGCCGCGTGATCCGATCCGCTAACCTCTGCCTCCTCCGACCCGCGGGCTCGCCACCAGGACGACGCGCTCAGCTCGTGGCTCCGGTGACGCCATGGGAATGTTCGACGTGTACGAGCCGAAGCCCGAGCTGCTGTGTGCGCGGTGCGCAAAGCCCCTGCGTCGATGGCAGGGGAAGGACGGGCCATGCGGGCTCTGGATATGGCGCCAGGGCGAAGCCTGGCCCGTCGGACAGCAGTGCGACCCGCAGTGGCGCTCGAGCGAGATGCCACCGCCGCTTCCAGAGCGGTTCTCCCTCGCCGCAAGCTGCTGCAGATGGGTGGAGGCCGTCGGTGAGACGACCGACGGGGTCTGGACGCACACTCGGCGGCTGACCCCTCCCCTGCCGACGCTGCGTGGTGTGAACGGGCGCTGGTCTTGTCCTTGCTGCGGTTGCTTCACGCTGGACGAGCAGCCGCCAGGCAGCCACCTCGTCTGCCCCGTCTGCTACTGGGAGGATGACTCCGTTCAGTACGCAGACCCAACGCTGAGTGGCGGCGCGAATCGCGTCGATCTGACGACCGCTCGACGCAACTACCTCGCATACGGAGCCACCGAAGGGGGCTACGTCCCGCACGTGCGGGAGCCGACGGCGGTCGAGCGAGGCGAGTGAGCGCGCCTGTGGTGCAACACACCGCCGAGATGGTGACGCTCACCCCGGTGCTCGAGCTCGAGCCGGGCCGGTACGCGACGAGAGCCCGAAGCCACCCGACGAAGAGCGGCAGCGAGGATCCGGCCGGATGGGACCGGTTCTGGCGGGACTGCCTGGCGGATGCCGGTATCACCGACCTGACGCCATGGCGCCCCGGGTCGTGGCTCGTGCCGCTGGACCAGTTCGCGGCGTCCGAGACGCTGCGCAAGGTGCTACGCGAAGAGCTCGCCTGCGTGACCGACTGGCGGCAGGAGATCGGAGCCCTTGCCGGCGGCTACGTGCTCCAACACGAGGGTGCGGTGGTGCTGCCCGGCTGCTGCGGCGACCTCAGCAACCTCGCGGACTGGACGTTGGCCTCCGAGTCCAGCCTGAGCGCGTGGCAGCAGGTCTGGATCGGCCATCCTTGGACCCACGTGCGCGCGGACGGCGAGACGCTGTTCTTTGCAGAGCCTTCCGAGGACGATGACGTCTCGTTGCTCACGACGGCTGTCTCGATGCCGAGGCGATTCCTGGTCGACGCCATCGAGGAAGCGAGCCAGCATCGAGAGCTCTTCCGCGGCGCCCTGACCACCGTGGTGCGCGAGCACGCGCCGCCCGCCGCCATCGACTCGGTCGTCGAGATCCTGCTGAAGGGCCACACCTCGGGCGGAACGGGAGGGTGAGCCGCGCCACGCGCGTTCGGGCTGGCCCACCGGCGCTCGCTCGCTAGGCCAGCCCCGCGAGCATGGCGAAGCGGCGGAGCAACGCGCGTCCATGCGGCGTCGGCCGGACGTTCGAGAGCAGGGCATCGGCGTCGAGGCCCTCGGCGGTGATCGCCTCGCGGCGGCCGCGGACGTAATCCCGCGCGTCCTCGTGCTCGAGCTCGGGATGGAACTGGACGGCCCAGGCGCGCTCGCCGACGCGGAAGGCGTGGTGGGGGTCCCGTGGCGTCGTGGCGAGAAGCGTGGCGTCACTCGAGAGCTCCACGACGCTCTCGGCGTGCGTGGCCTGCACCTCGAGGGGATCGCCGGCGGGCGCGAGGGGGCCGAGGAGCGCGTCGGCTTCGCCGGCGGCCGTGCGCGCGACGCGTAGCGTTCCGATCTGCCGGCCCCGGGGGTTCGCCGCCACGCGCCCGCTGTAGGCCTCGGCGAGGAGCTGGTGCCCGTAGCAGACCGCGAGGAGGGGCACGCCGGCGTCGACGACGGAGGGCAGCCAGGCCTTCGTGCGCTCGGACCAGGGCGCGCGGCTCGTGACCATCGCCGGGCTCCCGGTGACGAGCACGGCGTGATGATCGCGCGCGTCCGGGAGCGGGTCGCCCGCCGCCACGTCGGCGACCACCGCGTCGGCGACGCCGAGTCCCTCGCGAAAGAGGTGCTCGAAATCACCGCCGCGCCGCGCCACCACCGGCAGGAGCGTGGAGCCCGTCTTGACGATGAGGAGCGCCATGGCGGAAGTGAGCGCCGGAGGGCGCGCACGCGCAAGCCCGAGGCAGGCCGGCGCTCGGAGGTCTATGATCGCGGCCGTGGCCGAACGCTTCGCCGTCGCGACCTTCGGGCGCGTCTTCGACGCGAGCCCGAGCGGGGATGCCGTGGACCTGCCGACGCTCCTAGGCGGGCTCACGCGCTTCCAGGTGAAGCGGAAGCTCGCGAAGACCGTGGCCCGCGAGCTCGCCCAGCTCGACCGGGCCTTCGCCGCCTACGAGGCCGGCACGCCGACGGGGAAACGGGCCGGCGCCTACGCGCGCGCGGCACGGGAGGAAGGCCCCGAGGCGGCCGTCGCGCTTCACGCGCGGCTCCGGGCGCGGGCGCGCGGCAGCGCGAAGCGGGACCTCCGGCTCTGGTCCCCGACGCTCTATCGGGAGGGCGGCCGGCGCACCTCCGGGGACGTGCTCGCGCTGAGCTGCCTCGTGCTCGACCACGACGACGGCACGGGCCCCGAAGCGCTGAGCGCGTGCTGGGAGGGCTACCTCCACGTCGTGCACAGCACCTGGTCGCACACGCCGGAGCTCCCGAAGCTCCGGGTCTGTCTGCCCCTCGCGCGCCCCGTCGGCCCGGACGATTGGCGGCGCGTCTGGGAATGGGGCGCAGCGCGGGCCGGCGACCACGCGGACCCGGCGCTGAAGTCCCCGGCGTCGACCTACGCGCTACCTGCGACGCCGGGCCCGAAGGCGCCGCGCCTCGCTTTCGCCCGCCCGGGCGCGCTCCTCGATCCCGTCGCGCTCGGGCTGGCGAACGAGGGCCCGCCCGCGCCGGACGCCCCGCTGGAGCCTCCCGTCTCGCATTTTCGCCCCAGCGACGCGGACGAGTGGATCGCCATCGACGTGGGCGCAGTGGCGCCGACCGATGCGAAAGACGAGTGGGCCGACGCCTTCGACGACCCCTTTTGAGCTAGCGCCCCGCCACAGGGAAGATGATCGGTTGGGTGTGGATGATCGGCGGCGAGGTCGTTCTCGGTTCGACGCGGGAGATGCGGGGCATCTGCGAGGAGGAGCGGGGACGAGCTCGACGTCGAGGGCCGCAGGCCATCCATCATCTTCCCTGTGGCGGGGTACTAGGTGCAGAGCCCGGTTCCGGGGGGGCTCTGGGGGAAGCGCAGGCACTCGCTTCCGGCCGGGCAGGCGCTGCCCTCGAGGCGGCAGACGCGCACGCAGCGCGGCTCGAAGAAGCCCGCGCAGGTGAGCCCGGGAGCGCATTGCTCGGGCACCCGGCACGCTGCGCCCAAGTCCACGACGCCGGAGCGATGGCAGCGCGTGTCGCCCTCGCTGCCCGTCGGGTAGCAGGCCTCGCCGGGACCGCAGCCGTCCGGCGCCAGCAGCTCGCAGCCGTTCGTGGGCGGCCGGCAGAAGCCGAAGTTCGTCAGCGACCCGTCGGCCAGGCGGCCACTGCCGCCACACTCCTCGTCGAGGCCGCAGGCCTCGTCGTCCGCGTCGACGGGGCAGCAGACCCTCGCGCAGACTCCCTCGGTCCCGACCCGAAAGCACGCGAGGCCCGCCTCGCAGGGCGCCATGCGGTCCATGTCATCGGGGTCGAGCTCGCAGGGCTCTCCCACCGTCCCCATGCCGACCTCCCGATAGCAGAGCGGGAGCTCGTCCTGGAGGAGGCAGGTGGTCCCCTCGTCGCAGCGCGCGAAGCTCACTGGATCGCAGCCCCCCGTGCACGTGGTGGGAAGGTCCGGTTGCCCCGCGTCGGGGCGACCGGCATCCGCCCCGCCGAAGTCGGGTTGCTCGGCGTCGGGCGTCGCCATGTCCCGCGGCCGCCCCGCGTCGCCCGGCGCGCGCACGAGCCCGTTGCCGTCGCAGGCCGCGACCAGTGCCGCCGCAAGGAGCGCCGCGGTCCGCGTCGTCAGGCGTCGTCCTCGGGGAGGCAGAAGCCGACGTCCGCCGGGAACTCGTTGATCTGGCCGGTGCACGCCGAGCCGAGCGGGCAGGAGCCGGGCATGCCCGCGGGCGCCCCCGGGTTGCAGTAGCGCTCACAGGTCGTGGTCGGGTTCGCCGCGAGCTGGAGGCAGACGAGGCCGCCGGCGCAGGCCGGGTCGGTCCCGCCGCAGGCCTCGCCCGGACCGGCGGTCTCGGCGGGCTCGGGGACGCAATCGGAGCTTCCGTCGGCGGTGCCCTCGAGGTCGACGGCCACGGCGATGCAGATCTCGCCGTCGGCGCAGTCGTTCTGGAGCACGAGGTCGCACTGGTCGGTCGTGTCGCAGTAGCCGAAGCCGAGGGACGCGCCGCCCATGTCGACGAAGCCGCGGCAGATCTCCTCGCCCTCGCAGTCCGCCGGGCCGCCGCTGCAGCACGTCGGGGCGCAGAAGTTGCCGCCGGCCGCCTCGTCCCGGGCGACGCACGCGAGGCCCGGTGCGCAGTCCTGGGGCTGGGTGCAGCTCACGCCGCTCATGCCCGTACCGACCGCCACGCAGCGCGGCGCCGCGGCCTCCCCGGCCGGCCCCTGGACGAAGTAGCAGCCCTCACCGGCCTCCGTGTCGCAGGACGCGCCGGTGCGGAGATCGCACTCGCCGGGCGGGCACATGGAGGCGCCGATGCCCATGTCCGTGGCGCCCATGTCGCCCGTGCCGAGGTCCTCGCCGCCGCCGTCGCCGCCCGCGTCGACGCGCACGTCCGGACCCATCTCGGAGTCCGTGCCGCCGTCGTCGTCGCCGCAGCCCGCGCCGAGCGCGAGGAGCGCCGCGAGGCTCAGAAGGAAAGAAAGACGAAACGCATGCATGGCCTCATCATGGGCCAGCCCGGGCGGGTTTTCACGTTCGCGCCACTCGCCGAGCCTACCGGGGCCCGGGCGGGGCTCAGTTGGGCGGCGAGGCTTCGCCGGCTTCGCTCAGCGCGCGGCCGGTCGGCCGGCGCTTCCGATGGGCGAGGGCCGCACCCACGAAGCGGGTGAAGAGCGGGTGCGCCGCGTGCGGCTTGCTCTTGAACTCCGGGTGGAACTGGCAGCCGAGGAAGTACGGATGGTCCGGGAGCTCGACCATCTCGACGAGGCGCTGGTCCGGCGAAAGCCCGCTCAGGACGAGCCCGGCCGCCTCCAGGCGGTCGCGGTACTCGTTGTTCACCTCGTAGCGGTGGCGGTGGCGCTCGCTGATCTCCCGGGCGCCATAGACCCGCTCGGCGAGGGTGCCGGCGGCCACGGTGCAGGGGTAGGCGCCGAGGCGCATGGTCGCGCCCATGTCCTTTACGCCCCGCTGATCGGGCATGAGGTCGACGATGGCGTGCGGCGTCTCGGGGTCGAACTCGGCGCTGTTGGCGTTGGCGAGGCCGACGATGTGCCGCGCGTACTCCACGACGGCCATCTGCATCCCGAGGCAGATGCCGAAGAAGGGCACGCCGTTCTCCCGGGCGTACTTGATCGCCTGGATCTTCCCCTCGGAGCCCCGGTTGCCGAAGCCACCGGGGACGAGCACGGCGTGGTGCGGGCCGAGCAGCTCCTCGACGTTCTTCGCGTCGAGCTCCTCGCTGTCGACGTAGGTCAGCTCGACCTTGCACTCGTTGGCGATGCCGCCGTGCACGAGGGCTTCGTGGAGCGACTTGTAGGAGTCCCGGAGGTGGACGTACTTGCCCACCACGGCGATGGAGACGACGCCCTCCGCGGGCTGGCGCACGACGTCGGCCACGCGCCGCCAGCGGGAGAGATCCGGCTCGCGGGACCAGATGTTGAGCCGCTCCGCGATGATCGCGTCCATGCCCTCCTCGTGGAGCACGAGGGGGAGCTCGTAGATCACGCCGACGTCCGGCGCCGCGATGACGCCGCTGACGGGCACGTTGCAGAAGTGCGCGATCTTCTTCTTCAGCCCGAGCGGGAGCTCCTTCTCGACGCGGCAGATGAGGATCTCCGGCTGGATGCCGAGGCCGAGGAGCTCCTTCACCGAGTGCTGCGTCGGCTTCGTCTTCAGCTCGCCGGCCGCCTTGATGTGCGGGACGAGCGTGACGTGCACGCTGACCGCGCCCTGGGGGCCGAGCTCCGTGCGCATCTGACGCACGGCCTCGAGGAAGGGCAGGGACTCGATGTCGCCGACCGTGCCGCCGACCTCGACGATGGCCACGTCGGCCTTGCGCGTCGCCTCGTAGACGCGCGCTTTGATCTCGTCGGTGATGTGCGGGATCACCTGGATGGTCGCGCCCAGGTACTCGCCCCGGCGCTCCTTCGAGATGACCGCGTCGTAGATGCGCCCGGTCGTGAAGTTGTTGGCCCGCGCCATCGTCGCGGCCGTGAAGCGCTCGTAGTGACCCAGGTCGAGGTCCGTCTCGGCGCCGTCGTCGGTCACGAAGACCTCGCCGTGCTGGTACGGCGACATCGTGCCGGGGTCGACGTTGATGTACGGGTCGAGCTTGAGGTTCGTGACGCGGAGGCCGCGCGCCTCGAGCAGCGCGCCCATGGACGCGGCCGCGAGGCCCTTGCCGATGGAGCTGACGACCCCTCCGGTCACGAAGATGAATTTGGTGCGGCGAGACATGAGCCCGGGCGATTCCTCTCCTCGAGGAGCGCTCCGCGGGGGAGCGGTAGAAGGCGGAGAAGACGCGAGCTGAAGACGCATGCACCGCGCGAGGGCATGCCCTCGGTTGCCGCCGGAGCGAAGCTACGGAGCGCCCCGGTACCTGTCAACGCGAGCAGTGCGGAGGCCATCGGCGGACGCTGATACCGTCGAGGAATGGCCGAGCCGATCACCGCCATCGTCGCGATCGTGGGCGGCAGCGTCGCGTCCCTTCTCGGGCTCGGGAGCCTCATCGTTCGGAAGCAGAAGAGGGAGTTCCTCGCCCGGGAGGCGCGCTGGGCCGCGCTCGCCGCGCGCCTGGGCGCCACCTTCTCGGCGGGGAGGTACTCCAGCTGGAAGATGCGCTTCGGGGCGATCGCGCTCGCGCGGGACCACGCGGCCGTGCGTATCGAGTGCTACACGGTCAGCAACGGCGACAACCCCATCCCCTACACGCGCTGCCAGGCCTCCTGGGCCCACGGGGCCGGGCCGCGGCTGGCGATCACGAAGAAGACCTTCCGCCATCGCGTCGGCGACGCCTTCGGCAAGGAGGACCTCGCGCTCGGGGACCGGGCCTTCGACGCGCACTACGCGGTGCGCTGCGACCCGAGCGCGCTCGGATGGCTCGTGCGCGCGGGGCTCGGCGGGGCGGCGCTGGGCCGCTTCCTCGTGGGCTTTCCGACCGGAGAGCTCCGGTCCGACGCGCGTACGCTGACCCTCGCGTGGCCCGGCCACGAGGCGGACGAGGCGCGCCTGCTCACCGCCCTCGAGCTCGTGCTCGGCGTGGCGAGGGCGGGGCTCGAGCCCTTCCGGGCGGTGGCGTCGCTTCCCGACGGTGCGGTGACCTGGCCGGCCGGTCCCCTCGAAGACCGGAGCGCACCCGTCGGGCGGCTCGCCGGGGGCGGCACCGTCGCCACGCTCCGCTTCGTCGATGGCGCCTACCGCCTCGAAGGACCGGTCGCGAGCACGCTTCCGCCCTTTGCGGCGCGCTTCGAGGGCGGGGTGCCCACGGGGGAGTGGCCCCGCGGCGTGCTCGAGGGGTTGGGCGGGGAGCTCGACGCGATGGGGGACGCGGACGTGAGCGTCGACGGCGACCGGCTGGCGCTCCGTTTCGTGCGACCGCCGAACCGGCGCGCGCTGCAGACGGGGACCCGGATCCTCGCGCGGGCCGCCGGAGCCCCCGGGCAGGGCGCCTTCCGCTGAAAAAAGCGACCGACTGGGGCGGTTTTCGTTTCGTTGAACCGGCCTTCAGGAAGGTCCGGGGATCTTTACGCCTTTACTGGATTTACAGGTTCGGTTTGTTTCCGCGACGCCTTGTGAAGCGATTTACTGAGTAAAAGTGCACGTTGACGCACTGCGCCGAACCCATTAGCTGTAAACCGTCGTCGGAAATCGGTTGAGCAGTAAAGCTCATCGGGCACCGCGACGGGGAGCTGGCCGAGTGAGCATCGAGACGATCGTCGTGGTGGGTTGCGGACAGATGGGCCTGGGCATCGCCGAGGCCTGCGCGAGCCACGGAAAGACCGTTCGGCTGATCAAGGCCACGCCCGGCACGACCGAGAAGGCCGAAGCCCGGGTCCAGAAGAGCCTCGGCAAGCGCCTCCAGAAGGGGAAGATCGACCAGGCCGAGCACGACGCGATCCTCGGTCGCATCAGCTTCCACACGGACCTCGTCGTCGAGGACGTGGACCTCGTCATCGAGTCCGCGCTCGAGCACATGGAGACGAAGGTGAGCCTCCTCCGGCGCCTCGAGGCGCGGATGGCGCCCGGCGCGATCCTGGCGTCGAACACGTCGTCGCTGCCGCTGCTCGAGCTCGCCGAGGCCATGGAGCGCCCCGCCCAGTTCCTCGCGCTCCACTTCTTCAACCCGGCCCAGGTGATGAAGCTCGTCGAGGTGGGCGTGACCGAGAGCACCGCCCCCGGCGTCATCGAGACCTGCAAGCAGCTCTGCGCGGCCATCGAGAAGACGCCGGTCATCGTCTCCGCGTCGCCCGGCTACGTCGTGAACCGGCTGCTGACGCCCTACATGCTCCACGCCATCGAGACCCTCGACGCCGGCATCGCCGACGCGCCCTCGGTCGACACCGCGATGAAGCTCGGCTGCGGGCATCCCATGGGCCCGCTCGCGCTCGCCGATCTCATCGGCCTCGACGTGGTCCGGAAGATGGCCGAGACCATGGGCGCCGAGCTCCGCGACAGCCGCTACCGCATCCCACCGCTCCTCGACCGCCTCGTCGAGGCGGGTCAGCTCGGCCGGAAGAGCAAGCTCGGCCTCTACGATTACCGCGACGACCCGCGGAACCCCGTGATGAACCCGGCGCTCGCGCCGGTCCCGCAGGCCGCCGAGTAGGCGCGCGCTCTACGCGCGACCGGCGCGCGCCTCGGCCTCGCGGACCGCGGCGTCGATGCGCGCGCGCTCGACCTTGGCGAGGCTCTCGCGGGCATCGACCAGGGCCGCCCGCGAGAGGGCGACGAGCTCGCGCTGCACGTCGAGCTCGCCGGCCACGTCCGCGGTCGCCCGGCGGAGCTCGGCGAGGTCCTCGAGGGCGACGCGGAGCTCGCCGTGCCAGGCGTGGTCTCGCGCGTCCGCCACCAGCGCGTTCAGCTCCGCCTCGGCCGCCTCGACATCGCCGCGAAGGCGGAGCGCCCGCGCCCGCGCGCGGCGGGCGCTCCGGTGCGCCGCGAGCGCCTCGCCGCCGAGCGCCGCCAGCGAGGCGTCCACCGCGCGCAGGGCGTCGCAGGGGGCGTCCCGGGCCACGGCGACCCAGGCCCGGATCGCGCAGAGCCACGCGCGGAGATCCTCGCGCACGGGCCACTCGGCGATGGCCTCGGCCTCGTCGAGGCAGCGGTCCGCCTCGGTGACGTGGCCGAGCGGCCAGAGCGTGCTGGCGGCGTTGATCAGCACGCGCACACGCCGCGGAAGGGAGAGGTCGGGCTCCGCGAGGAGCGCCCGAAAGACGTCGGCCGCTTCCTCGGCGTGGCCCATGCTCCGAAGCACGGCGCCCCGCGTCTGCCGCACCCAATGGCGCTCGTCCAGCGTCCTCGCGAGCGCTTCGGCCCGCTCGATGGCCTGCTGGGCCGCCAAGGGGTGCTCGAGGCGCTGGTAGAGCAGCGCGGTCCAGAGATGCGACTCGGTGCGCTCCGGGAGCTCGCGGAGGCAGCGCGCGGCCAGCTCCAGGGCGAGCTCGAGGCGCTTCTCGGTGACCGCGGCGCCGAGGCGCAGGAGCAGGAGCCGGCCCGCCGGATCCACCTTCGTGCGCTCGAGGAACGCCGCCGGATCGCGATCGTAGAGGCGGCGCAGCTCCTCGTGGTCGCTGCCGCCATGGTCCCCCCGGTCCATGGAGACCGAGCATGCCAGGGATCGCGCCGCGTCCCCAGACCGTGACATGGGCTTCATGCCCGGCGTCAGTCGTCGCCGCGCTCCGAGGTGCCGACGCGCCGCCCCGTCCGCCCGAGGAGCGT
>JBCDGX010000135.1:0-10641 GCA_038750805.1 Myxococcota bacterium | reverse complement strand
TCGATGCGGGCGCGCTGGAGCGCGTACCAGACCCGGGAGCGAACGGCGCCGTCGACGCGCTCGCGGCGGCCGAAGGACTCGACGAAATAGCGGAGCTCGTACTCGACGCCGCGCTCGTGGAAGCCCCTCAGCAGCACGTCCGGCGCCGGCCGACCGGCCACCCCGTCCACGTCCGCGAGGGCCCCGAGGAGCGTCTCCGTGACCTCGTCCGGCGAGCGATCCGCGGCCGCGTAGACGGTCACCCTGCGCCGGGCGGCGGGCGTCGGCGCGCTGAAGTTCGTGATGGCCGATTTCGCGATGGCGCCGTTCGGGACGATCATCTCGACCTGCTCGAGGGTCACGACCTTCACCGCGCGCCAGCTCATCTCGATGACGCGCCCCCAATGGTGCTCGTCGTCGTCGAAGGCGATCCAATCGCCGACGCGAAAGGGCGCCTGAGCCTGGATGGCCAGGCCCGCGAAGAGGTTCCCGAGCGTGTCCTGGAGCGAGAGGCCGATGACCGCCGTCAGGAGCGCGGAGGTCGTCAGGATGGAGCTCGGGCTGACGCCGGCGGCGTTCAGCGTGACCAGGAAGACCCCGGTCCAGAGCAGCGCCTGGAGCAAGTCCCGGACGATCTTCGGGACCTGCTGCCCCATGGCCCGCACCACGAGCCAATGCAGGAGCAGGAGGTACGCGGAGCGCGTGATCGTGCCGAAGAGGAAGAAGACCTCGAGGATCTCGATGGGCTTCTCGGCGTCCGGGTCCGACTGCAGGAGCGCGCGCGCGACCACGAGGCCGATGTGCACCACGAAGAGCGCGAAGGGCACGCGGATGTGCTTCCGCTCCGGCTTCGTGAGCACGAAGGGCAGCGCGAGGAGGAGCAGCGCCGCGATGGCGATGCCGACGCCTCCGTAGATCGTGATGTGCTCGGCCCAGGGCGGCACGGTCTGGGGAGGGTAAACGCCCGCGGGGCGTCGGCGCGACGTCTGCCCGAGCGAGTCTCCTTGCGCGCCGTCGGAACCCGGGGCCCATCCTGGATCGAGGACTCCGGCGGTGATGGTGCTCACGGGCTAATCTGAGCCCATGGATGCGCTCGCCCCCGCCGCCAGCCTGCGCGCAAAGGAGCTCCCCTCGTCGCCAGGCGAGGTGCATCGCCATCGCGTCGTCGTCGGGGTCTCCCTCGCCCTGGCTGGCATCGGCGGCCTCGCCACGACCCTGGCGCCACACCTGGCGCCGGCGCATCTGGTCACGGTCGGTCTGGGCGCGCTGGCGCTCGGCCTGGCGCGATGGGGCCGGCTCAGCCTCGCCGGCGTCGCGGCCACGGCGGCCGCGCTCGTTCAGCCGTGGCACGGGCTGCTCACGCCCGAGGCCACCACGACGGTCGTCTGGGAGATCGGCTGGCTCACGCTCGCCATCGGCGTCGCCGCCGCGACCTTACGCCCGCCCACGCTCCTTCCGGTGCTCGCGGCCATCGTCATCGGTGAGCTCGCGTTGATGGCGTGGAACCCCGGCATCGGCGCGAGCGCGCTTCGATCGATGGCCGTGCTGGTCGCCCTCCTCGCGGGCTTGGCACTCGCCTACGCACGAGAGCGCTCCCGGCTGCTCATGAGGGTCGCGGAACGCGAGGCCGCGCTCCGCGAGGCGACGGCCCGGGAGCGCGCCCGGGCCGCAGAGCTCGAGGACGCGCGGGACGCGCTGCTCGCCGCGCAGGCCGAGCGGCTTCGGGCGTCGCGGCTGGCCGCGCTGGGGGAGCTCTCGAGCGCCGTCGCGCACGAGATCAACAACCCGCTCGCGGCCGCGACCTGGAGCGTCGAGGAGCTCGAGGAGGTCGTGGGCGACGACGCGGAAGAGCTCGTGGCGCTGCGGGAGGCGCTCGAGCGCTGCGAGGCCGTGGTCGCGCGGCTGCTCGCGCTCGCAGAGGTGGACGAGGGTCCGGGGCCCGTCGACGCGGAGGCCCTCATCGCGGGCGTCCTCTCGGTTCTCGAGCCCCACCTGGAGGCCCAGGGGGTGCGCGTCGAGATGGACATTCCGCGGAGCCTCCAGCTCCACGGCCGGGAAGCGGAGCTTCGCGAGCTGCTCTTCCACCTCCTGCTCAACGCGGGCGACGCCGCCGGGGCGCGCGTTCGCATCGTCGGCCGGGTCGACGCGGAGAGCTTCGTGCTCGGCGTGGAGGACGATGGGCCCGGGGTCGATCCCGCGCTCGGCGGAGAGGTCTTCCGGCCCTTCGTCAGCGGAGGGTCCCGCGGACCGGGCCTCGGGCTCGCGCGGTGCCACGGCATCGCGCAGCGGCACGGCGGGACCATCGCGCACGAGGCGGCGGGCGAACGTGGGACGCGCTTCGTGGTGAGGCTGCCCGCCGCATGAAGCTGCTCGTTGTCGATGACGACCCGCTCGTGCGCCGCGCGCTCACCCGTGCCCTCCGCCGGCGAGGGCACGACGTGGTCGAGGCCGGAGGCGTCGCGGAGGCGCTCGCGGCGCTCGAGGCCGGGCCCTTCGACGGCGCAGTCACGGACGTGTGGATGCCCGAGCGCGATGGTTTCGCGCTCCTGGCGGAAGCCCGAGAGCGGGCGCCCGAGCTTCCCATCGTGGTCATCACCGGCCTTCCCCACCCGGCGCATGAGGCCCGCGCCCTCCAGCTCGGCGCCCGGGCCTTTCGCAAGAAGCCCGTACGCGCCAGCGAGCTCGAGCGCCTTCTCGAGGACCCGGCGGCAGAGGCGCTCAGTAGCTGAAGCGGCGCATGCTGATGTTCATCAGCAGGCCGATGCCCATCATGGTCGTGAGCACGGAGGAGCCGCCGTAGCTGAAGAGCGGCAGGGTCATGCCGACGACCGGCAAGAGCCCGCTGACCATCCCGACGTTGATGATCGCCTGCCAGAAGATCATCGCGCTGACGCCGACGCTACACACGGCGCCGAAGCGGTCCTTCGCCTGCGACGCGATCTTCAGCCCCCAGAGCACCAGGAAGAGGTAGAGCCCGAGCACGAGCAGGCTCCCGAGGAAGCCGTGCTCCTCGGCCCAGACCGAGAACGGAAAGTCCGAGTGCTGGTCCGGGAGGAAGCGGAACTGGTTCTGCGTTCCGCGCAGCAGGCCCTTGCCGGTCAGCCCGCCGCTGCCGATGGCCACGAGCGATTGGTGCGTGTGCCAGCCGCTGTCGAGGATGTCCTGCTCGTTGCCCTGAAGCCGGTCGAGGTACGCCGTGATGCGCCCCTTCTGGTAGTCCTTCAGCAGGTAGAACCAGGTGGCCGGCGCGCTCGCGATGAAGAAGCCCGCGAGCGTCGCGAGGGAGCGGAGCTTCAGGTTCGTGAGGACCATGATGGTCCCGAAGATGAACGCGCAGATCAGCGCCGTGCCGAGGTCCGGCTGCAGGAGGATCAGCACCATGGGCACGGCGAGGATGAGCCCCGGTACGACGAGGTCCTTCAGCGTTCGGCCGTCCTGCTTCGGGTCGTGGTGGAGGTACTTCGCCAGCGCCACGATGAGGAAGAGCTTCATCAGCTCGCTCGGCTGAAGGGAGAAGCCCCCGAGGCTGATCCACCGCGTCGAGCCGCGAATGCTGCGCCCGAGCAGGAAGACGAGCATGAGGAGCACGACGCCGCCGCCGTAGATGACCCAGGCGTTGCGCTCGTAGAAGCGGTAGTCGATGGCGACCACGAAGACCGCCGCCACGGCGCCGAGCGTGAGCCAGTAGATCTGCTGGAGGTAGACGTCCGAGCGGGCGCCGAGGGCGCTCGACGCGCTGTAGAGGTTGATGACGCCGAGCACGGCGATGGCGCTCGCGGCGACGAAGAGGGGCCAGTCGAACTGGTCGCGGAAGGTGCGTACGAGGGCCATCAGCGCACCGTCCCGTTGGCCCGCGGGCCCGCGTGCGCGTGGCCGTGGTGTCGCGGACCCTCACCGCGCCGGCCCACCTCGTTGCGGGCGGTGGTGGTGCGGCCGCCCAGGTGGTCCTGGAGGATCTGCAGCCCGATGGGCGCTGCCGCGCGTCCGCCGGCGCCGCCGTGCTCGACGAGCACGACGATGGCCACCTCGGGCCGCTCCGCCGGAGCGAAGCCCGCGAACCAGGCGTGGCTGCGGTTGAAGTACCAGGCTCGGTCCGGATCGACGTTCGCCCGCGGCGTCCCCGGCGCGACCTCGGCCGTGCCGGTCTTGCCGCTGATGTTCACGCCGCCCTCGAGGCGGGCCTCGTAGGCGGTGCCGGTCTGCGCGTTCACGACGCCGTTCAGGCTCTCGTTCACGTAGGCGAGGTGCTCCTCGCTCAGGTCGAGGCGTCGCCGCACCCGGGGCTGGGTCTCCCGAACGAGCGTTCCGTCGGGCTCGCGCACGCTCTCGACGAGGTAGGGCTCGTAGAGCGTGCCGCCGTTGGCCAGGGCGCCGTAGGCGAGGGCCAGCTGGAGCAAGGTCGTCCGCGTATTGCCCTGCCCGATGGCCGTGTTGAGCGTGTAGCCCACGCGGTAGCGGCCGAAGCGCTCCTCGTACCACTCGCGCGTCGCGAGGAAGCCTCGGGCCTCGCTGTTGATGCCGACGCCCGTGCGCTCGCCGAGGCCGAAGAGGCGCGCGTAGCGGTTCAGGCGCTCGAGGCCGACCTGCTCGGCGAGGCGGTAGAAGTAGACGTTGCAGGACTGCACGAGCGACTGGGCCATGTCGACGTCGCCGTGCGACGAGGTGCAGCGCATGCGCTGGCGGCCGATCTCGTAGACGCCCTTGCACTCGACGCGCTGCGAGGGGTCGAGGACGCCGTCCCCGAGGGCGGCGAGCGCGCTGATGGGCTTGAAGGTCGACCCGGGGAACCAGGTGTCGAAGATCGCCTTGTCGATGAGCGGCCGGAAGGGGTTGTCCCGGAGCTCGGCGTAATCGCCGTGGCTGATGCCGCCGCTGAGCGCGTTCGAGTCGTAGCTCGGCTTCGAGTAGAGCGCGCGGATGGCGCCGTCGTTCACGTCGACGACGACCACGGCGCCGCTCGGATGGCCGCCGAAGGCCCGGTCGACGGTGCGCATCAGCTCCATGTCGAGGCTCAGCACGAGGTCGTGGCCGGGCTCCGGGTCCCGCACCTCCTCCTCGGTGCGCCCCATGACAAGCGCGCCGTCGGGGCGGCGCCCCCGGGCGTCCACGAGCACGCGCCGGAAGCCTCGCCGTCCGCGGAGCTCCTCTTGGAACGATCGTTCGAGTCCCGTCCGCCCGATGCGGTCACCGGCGCCGTAGCCCTCCCGGCCGGCCTCCGCGAGGCGCTCGAGGTCCTCGGCGCTGACCTCGTTGAGGTAGCCGACCGCGTGAGCGCCGAGCGCGCCGAAGGGGTAGGTGCGCACGGGCCGGGCGACGACGTCGATGCCCGGCAGATCGATGGAGTGGGTCTCGAGGGCCGCGAGCTGGTCCCGGCTGATGTCCCGGAACATCAGGATCTGATGCGTGCGCCGCCGCCGCGGAACCGCCGCCAGGCGCTCCTGAAAGCGCGCCCGCGCCTCCTCGCCCAAGCCCATCAGCTCTTCGACGCGCTCCCGATCGGCGTCGGGAAGGAGCTGCGGCGTGACGTAGACGACGTAGCTCGGGCGGTTCTCGGCGATGACGCGGCCGCGGACGTCGCGGATGAGGCCGCGCGTCGCCGGCAGGCGGATGGTCTTCGTGATGTTCTCGCGGGCCGCCGCCTTCCAGTCGCCGCCCTGGGCGAGCTGGAGCACGCCGACCCAGGCGATGAGCCCGCCGAAGACGAGCAGCACCACCAGCGCCATCCACTTGTAGCGCTTGCGGAACTCGCCGACCTCGCGGCGCGGGCTGAGGAGCTGGCTCATGCCGGCGCCTCCTCCCGGCGCCGGCTGAGGCTCGACCAGATGCGCTGCGCGATGGGGAAGACGATGGGCGCCGCGAGCGCCGTCGCGAGCGCCGGGCCGAGGAGCACGCCGACGGCCCCGAGCACCTCGCCGCCGGTGAAGGGCGGGGGCGAGCCGAAGATGGCGCGGAGCGCGAGCGTCGCGCCCCCGACGAGGAGCGCGAGCACCAGCGTCAGGACGAACTGGAAGCCGGGGTTGCGCAGGAAGAGGCGGAGTCCCGCGCCGCGGGCGACGAGGAAGAGCGCGACCATCAGGAAGGTCTGCACGCTGAGCTGATTGCCGCCGAAGAGGTCGAGCAGGTAGCCCATCACGAAGGCCAGCAGCGCTCCGCGCGCGATGGGGAGGTCCTGGACGACGCCGACGAAGACGACGAGGGGCAGGAGCAGGTTCGGCGTCAGCGGCGGCACGAAGAGCGGCGAGAGCAGCGTCGTCTGCAGCACGAGCAGGACGAAGCCCGCCAGCACCAGGACGACCTCCCGCGTCACGCCGGTCACGGCGTCCTCCCTGACCGGGCCGGTTGGCCGCGGTCCCACGCCGCGCGGCTCACGGCGCCTCCTCGTCGTCGTCGAGGCGCCCGAGGCCGCGGAGCACGGAGTCCTCGCGGGCGCCGCTCCGGAGCACGAGCACCTCCTCGAGGCGCGAGAAGTCCACGGAGGGCGCGACCTCCGCCTCCTGGTAGAGGCCGAAGTCGCGGCGCTCGACGCGCACGACGCGACCGACGAGCACCGCCTCGGGGAAGCGGCGCCCGAGACCCGAGGTGTAGAGCTCGTCGCCGACCTCCACCTCGTCCCCGCGCTGGAGGTACTGGATGCGGCAGAGGTAGCGGTTGGTCTCGCCGGTGCCGCGGAGGACGCCGCGGGCGCCCGTGCGCTGGATGATCACGTCGACGGCGCTCTCGCGGTCGACGGTCAGCGTCACGTCGGCGTGGCGCCCGAAGACGTTCCGGATCTGCCCGACCAGCCCTTCGGTGCTCACCACGGCCATGCCCGAGCGCACCCGGTCCCGCTGCCCGCGGTCGAGGCGGAGCCGGACGACGCGGAAGAAGGGCGAGACCTCCTTGCCGATCACCTTCGCCGTGATGGTCTCGCGCTGGAGGCGCTCGCGGAGCTGGAGGAGCTCGCGAAGGCGCTGGTTCTCCCCGGCCTGGAGCCGGAGCAGCCGGGCCTCCTCCGAGAGCTGCACGTTCTCGACCCGGAGCCGCTCGGCCTCGGCCTTCACGTCGACCAGATAGGTGTAATCCTCGAGCACCCCGCTCACGGCGCCCGCGCTCTCCGTCGCCACCCATTGGAGCGGCGCGCTGATGCGGAGGAAGAACCCGTCCACGACGCCAGGCTCCGACGGGTCCTGGAGGTTCGCCCGCAGAAAGAGGAAGGGCAGCACCAGGAACGCCACGCAGAGGACCGCATCCCGGAATCGGCGAAAGTAGCTCATGGGGGCTGGCCCTCAGGGCTATCGCTAGAGCGCGGTTTCGTCGAGCCGCGCCGCCAGCGGGCACGGGCTCGAACGCGGGTCAGGCGATGGTGACTTCCTTCAGGAGGTCCAGGTGGTCGAGGGTCTTGCCGGAGCCGAGGACGACCGCGCTCACGGGGTCGTCCGAGACCATCACGGGCAGGCCCGTCTCCTCGCGGAGGAGCACGTCGAGGTTCCGGAGCTGCGCCCCCCCGCCCGTGAGCACGATGCCCTTGTCGACGATGTCGGCGCTCAGCTCCGGGGGCGTGCGCTCGAGGGCCGTCATCACCGCCTCGACGATCGCGTTGATGGGCTCGCTCAAGGCCTCGCGAATTTCGTCGCCGTTGACGAGCACGGTCTTCGGGACGCCGGCCACGAGATCGCGGCCCTTGACCTCCATGGTCGTCGTCTCGTCGTCCGAGTGTGCGGTGCCGATGTCGCACTTCACGCGCTCGGCCGATTGCTCGCCGATCAGGAGATTATACTTGCGCTTCATGTACGCGACGATGGCCTCGTCCATCTTGTCGCCGCCCACGCGCACGCTCTGCGAGTAGACGATGCCGGCGAGGCTGATGACCGCGACCTCGGTGGTGCCGCCACCGATGTCGACGACCATGTTGCCGCTCGGCTCGGTGATCGGGAGGCCGGCGCCGATGGCCGCCGCCATGGGCTCCTCGATGAGGTAGACCTCGCGCGCGCCGGCGCCCTCGGCGGACTCCTTCACCGCGCGCTTCTCCACCTCGGTGATGCCGAAGGGGACGCAGATGATGATCCGGGGCTTCACGAGCGTGCGCCTGTCGTGGGCGCGGCTGATGAAGTAGCGGAGCATGGCCTCGGTGATCTCGAAGTCGGCGATGACGCCGTCGCGAAGGGGGCGGACGGCCTGGATGGAGCCGGGCGTGCGCCCCAGCATCTCCTTCGCCTCGGTGCCGACGGCGAGGACCTTCTTGCCGCCGCGCGGGTCGCGCTGGACGGCGACGACGGAGGGCTCGCAGCTCACGATGCCGCGACCCTTCACGTAGATCAGCGTCGTCGCGGTACCGAGGTCGATCGCGAGGTCGTTGGAGAAAAGACCGTAGAGCCAGTCGAAGAGCATCGTCGCCGCTTCGCAGGAGGGGGGCGGGCGTGCCGCGTCCGGGATCGTCCCGGTCGGGCCGGAGGGCGAGAAGCGCTCGAACCCGGCGCTAAACACCCGAAAATATAGAGAAACGTGCGGTTCCGGCCCGCAGCGGATTTGGACTATCAGATCGGCCGTGGACGGGCAAGGCGCGCCCCGGAACGGTGCCCGCGCGGAAACGCCTTCCCGGAAGTCCCGGAATTCGTGGGATCCCTCACGAGATGGCCCTCCAGGCGGACGCGGCGAGGGTCGGTTGATAACGCGTGCGCCCTTTCTGCGACCCCTGCCCGTGACCGGGGACTCCTCGTCGGCCTCTTCCTGCGATTGGGTAGGACCCAGGCTCAGCGACTACCTCGATGGCGAGCTCGACGCCATCGAGGCCTGGAGCGTCCGGCGGCACCTCGCGCGCTGCCCCGCGTGCCGCGGCCGCTACGCCAACCTTCGGCGGACGGTGAAGGCGCTCCAGGCCGTCGGTGACCGGCGGCGCAGCTGATCGCGCCCAAGGATTCCTCGTCCACGGTGTCGTACGGGAGATGGCCAAGCAGCCGGAGAGCCGGGCAGCGGCCCGTGGCGAGGAAGCGCAGGCGCTCGTCGCGGCGGCGAAGGCGGGGGATCCGCGCGCCTTCGAGGTGCTCTACGCGCGCTACCGGTCGCGCATCTACGCGCTGGCGCTGCACCTGACGGGCCGTCCGAGCGACGCCGAGGACGTCACGCAGGACGCCTTTCTCAAGGCCTACGCGCGCATGGGGAGCTTCGAGGGCCGGAGTGCGTTCTTCACCTGGCTCTACCGCATCGCGCTCCACCGAGCGCTCAACCTCAAGCGCGATCGCGGGCGGCGGCGCACGGTGGGGCTCGACGACCCGCGCGTGTCCGCGGCGGTCGAGGTAGATGCGGCGGGGGATCCGGCGCGCGCGCTCGAGCTGCAGGAGCGCTACGCGCAGCTCCTCGCGGCCTTCGACCAGCTCTCGGAGAGCCTCCGGACGACGGTGGTGCTGACGACGCTCCAGGGCCTCTCGCACAAGGAGGCGGCGGTGGTGCTCGATACGACGGAGGGCACCGTGTCGTGGCGGGTCCACGAGGCCCGGCGTCGCCTGCGCTTGGCCATGGAGAAGCTCGAAAAGGACCCGACGCCGGCGCGCTTCGCCACCCACGCCGGGCACATCGCCCGCGAGGCGGACCCCGGCCGCCGCTTCGACCTCGTGCTCGCCGCCCTGACCTCGCTCGGCTGAGTCAGAGCGCGGCGGCGAGCTGGTCGAGGCTCTCGAGCGTTCCGGCCGCGGGGGCGCCCAGGGTCTCCTGCGGGCGCCCGCTTCGGTTCAGGTAGAAGGTCCGGAAGCCGAAGGCGGCGGCGCCGGCGACGTCCCAGGCGTTCGACGAGACGAAGGCGCAGGCCGCGGGCGGCAGGTCGAGGGCGCTCGTCGCCACGGCGTAAACGCGGGGGCTCGGCTTGAAGACCTGCGCCGTGCTCGCGCTGAACACGTGCGCGAAGTGACCGCGCACGCCCGCCGCGCCAAGCACCGTGCCGAGCATCGTGGGCGAGCCGTTCGAGAGCACGCAGAGCTCGCGCCCGCTCAGCGCCTCGAGGGCGCCCCGCACCTCCGGGAAGAGCGGGAGCACGTCGTAGGCCGCGAGGAGCTGATCGCGCGCGTCCTTGCCGAGCGTCAGCCCGTGCGCCTCCGCCGCGTGGTCGAGGGCCCGCGCCGTCACCCCCTCGAAGGGCTCGAAGCGCTCCATGAGCGAGAGCAGCCAGCTGTACTGGAGCTGCTTCGCCCGCCAGGTCGCGCTCAGCTCCGGCCCCGCCTCCCCGAAGAGCTCGACGCAGAGGCCGTCGACGCCTCGGACGTCGAAGAGGGTGCCGAAGGCATCGAATAGGACGGCGCGGATGGGCTCGCTCATGCGCCCATCGTCGGGCAGCCGGCGGCGCATGCAAGGGCGGCGCTCACGCCTGGCCGGGCCCGGGGCGCCGGTAGCGCTCGGGGTGCGGCGTCGCGAAGCCCCGCGCGTGCATGCGGCGGAGCAGCGGTGCCGTGGCCTCGGCCTCCGCGTCGACCGCGAGGAGCGCCTTTCGGAGGCGGGCGACGAGCGCCGACGGCGCGCCGGGCGCGGTGCAGAGCACGTCGGGCGGGACGGGCTCGGTCACGGCAAGCGCCACGAGCGCAGGCCCATAGGTCCGCGCCTCCCAGGGGCCCGAGGCGAGCTTCCCCTCCGCGTCCACCTGGCAGTACGTCCCGCCCACGTCGGCCCGGCCGCTCGCGACGGCCTCGAGCACGGCGC
>JBCDGX010000134.1:0-10709 GCA_038750805.1 Myxococcota bacterium | reverse complement strand
GGAGATTTCTGGATAGGCTTTGCAGTTGTTGCGAGCATAGGCGACAATGCTGGGATTGGCGTCAATCCCTGGAGCTCGCGGCGGCCGAGGACCCGGAGCCCGCGGTGCGGGCCGCGGCGCGAGAGGCCTTGCAGCGACGTTGACCTGGCTTTTCCCGGGGAAGTACAACTTCGCCCGGCGTCACCCACGCTCGCGACCATGACCACCTCTCGCCTCGGGATCGTCTGCGGCAACTGCGGCGCCCTCAACCCTCTCGACGTGCCGGCGTGCCAGCGTTGCGGACAGGAGCTGGGCTTCGAGGCGCCGCCGCTGGCTTCCCACATCGACGAGGCCGCGGCCGAGACGACCACGCCGGTCGACGCCCAACTGACCAGGGAGGAACTGATGGAACAGGCCCGAAACTACGTCTGCCGGAGCTGCGGAAGCGCCGTGCAGATGGGCCATAAGTTCTGCGGCGCCTGTGGCGCCGGCGTGCCCGACGCGATCCAGGATGCGCGCGAGGAGTACTTCGGGACCATGCAGGCGCCGGGGACCGCGCGCCTCACGGTCATTCGCGGCCAGGAGGGCACCGAAGGGCTCAACTACATGCTCCAAGGCCAGGAGCACGTCGCCGGGCGCGGAGAGGGCGTCATCCTCTTCCCCGAGGACGCCTGGCTCAGCCCACGCCACGCGAACTTCATCTACCAGGGCGAGAAGCTCGTGGTGCGCGACGAGGGGAGCACGAACGGCGTGTACCTTCGCGTACGCGGTGAGGCCCCGCTCCAGGCCGGCTCGCTCTTCCTCTGCGGCGAGCAGGTCTTCCGCGTCGAGGGGGCCCCGGCGGACACGGCCGGGCCGGACCCGGACCAGACCTACTTCTACTCGTCGCCGAAGAAGCCCACGACCTGCATGATCACCCAGCTCATCGAGGGGGGCTACGAGGGCATGGTGCATTGCGCCAAGGAGGGCGTCGTCCGCATCGGGCGCGAGGACGCGGACATGAACTTCCCCGAGGACATCTACATGTCCGGCTCGCACGCGGAGGTCCGGGCGGAAGGCGGCGGCTTCAAGCTCGTCGACCTCGACTCCCGCAACGGCACCTACGTGCGCATCCAGGGCGAGCACGAGCTCCAGCACGGGGATTACCTCTTCCTCGGCCACCAGCTCCTGCGCGTCGAGATGACGGTCTGAGCCGGCGCGGGGCGTCGCCTCGGTCGAGGCGCGCTACGCGCCGAGGAGCGCTTCGGCGAAGAGCACGGCGGCCGCCAGCGCGGCGGCGGCGCCCGCCACGGCCAGGGCCGGCCACGCGGAGCGCCGCGGTGTCGGGAGCGTCGGGTCCACGGCGTGCGTGCCCAGGGGCTCCGCGGCCAGCGGGCCGAGGGCGCCGATGACCCGGTCGAGCGCCCGGCGCATGGCGCGCGCGTTCGGGAAACGCGCCTCCGGGCGCTTCGCGAGCGCGCGGAGGCATACCCGCTCGAGGGCCCAGGGGACGTGGAGCTCGGGCGCGCGCGTTCGAGGCGGGACGACCGGCTGCGTCACGTGCGCGGTGAGCACCTCGACCTGGGACTCGCCCCGGAAGGGGAGCACGCCCGTGAGCATGCGGTAGAGGGCCACGCCGACGGCGTAGACGTCCGCACGTCCGTCCACCGCGTGCCCTCGCGCCTGCTCCGGCGCGATGTACTCCGGCGTGCCGCAGACCATGCCCCGGGCCGTGAGCCGCTTTCCGCTCGCGCCCGAGCGGCGGTAGTCCGGGGCGGCGAGCTGGGCGATGCCGAAATCGCAGACCTTGGCCCGCTCGTCGGCTTCACCCGCGCGCACGACCACGACGTTCTCGAGCTTGAGGTCGCGATGCACGACCCCCGCCGCGTGCGCGACGTCGAGGGCATCGAGCACCTGACCGAGGAGCCGCGCCATGCGCGCCGGCGCCATCGGGTGCGCGGCTCGCACGAGCTGCAGGAGGTTGGGCCCGTCGAGGCGTTCCATGGCCAGGTAGGGCGTGCCCCGCGCGTCGAGCCCGTGGTCGAGGAAGCGGACGATGCTCGGGTGGTCGAGGCTCTCCGTCGCCCGGGCCTCACGGTCGAAGCGGGCGAGCAGGGTCGTGTCCTTGGCGAGGTGCGAGTGGAGCATCTTGATCGCCAACGAGGCCCCGTCCTCCAGGCGGCGCGCGCCGTAGACGACGCCCATGGACCCGCTGCCCAACACCGCGTCGAGCACGTAGCGCTCGCCCACCGTCGTCCCCAGGCGCGCCTCCGGCGGCTGGCTCGGGGAGCGCTCGGACCCGTCCGTGACCGTGTCGCAGCCGGCGCAACGGGCGGCGCCGGGGAGGTTCCGAGTGTGGCAACGGGGACAGATCACGAGGGCTCAGTGTGCGGACCTAGGACGCGCGGTGCACGTCTGCCGGCGCACGGTGAGTAAACGCCCAAAACGCGTCACGATTGACCGGGCTTCGGCGCGTTCAGTAGGGTGCCCCCGAAATCCGGGCTCGACCCGGACAGGAGGCGTCGTGATCGTCTGCCCCCGTTGCGGCAAAGAGAACCAGGATCACTACAAGTTTTGTCTCGGCTGCGGCGCGGAGCTTCCGCGCGATGCGGCCCAGCCGAAGAGCTTCACGGCGCCCACGCCCCCGGCCGGGCTCCCAGACGGCGGCGCGCCGGCGCCCGGGGGCTTCGCACCGCCCATGGGCACCCCCACGGCACCACCCCCGGGCCCCGTGGAGCAGCCGGCGCCGACCTTCGGTGGCGCCGCCGCGGGCGAAGCGGCGGCCCCTCCGGCCCCCGAGCCGGGACCGACCGACTGCCCGCAATGCGGCGCGCAGGTCCCGCCGAACTTCAAGTTCTGCGGCAGCTGCGGCTTCGACATGTCCTCGGCGCGGGCCTCGGCGCCTGCCGCGGCCGTCTCCGCCGCCGTCTCCGAGCCGCCCGCTGCGGCTCCCCTGGCCGCCGGTGGCGGCCGCCTGGTCCTGATCCGTCCGGACGGGACCGAGGGCGAGAGCTTCGCGCTCCAGGGCACGACCACCGTGGGGCGCGAGACCGCCGGGCCCTTCGGCGCCGATAGCTACCTCTCGCCGCAGCACGCGGAGTTCCGCTTCGAGGGCGGGCAGATGGTCGTGCGCGACCTGAACAGCCTGAACGGGGTCTACGTGCGCATCGAGCGCGAGGTGCCGACAGCGCTCGCCGACGGCGCGCTCTTCCGCATCGGCCAGGAGATCCTCCGCTACGAGGCCTACGGGGCCCCGGAGACATCGGCGGACGGCGTGGCCCCCATGGGCAGCCCGAACCCCGGCTTCGTCGGGCGTCTTCGGCTGGTCATCGGTCGGCAGTCCCACGGCAACGCGCACCCCATCCCGTCGGACGGCATGCGTCTCGGGCGCGAGCGCGGCGACGTGATCTTCCCCGAGGACGGGTACGTCTCCGGGCTCCATTGCGAGCTCAAGCGCGGCGAGGACGGGACCATGTACCTGACGGACGTGGGCTCCTCGAACGGCACCTTCGTCCGCGTGACGGGCGAGGCCTCCCTCGAGCACGGGACGCTGCTCCTCATGGGCCAGCAGCTCTTCCGCGCCGAGGCCGGCTGAACCGGTCCCGACCTGCTAGCCTCGCCGTCGTGACGCGGGGGGCGCATCCGGAGGCCGGCCTCCGCTACGACGCCGAAGGCTTCGTGCCCGCGCTCGACGACACGCCGCTCTTCTGGGGCGAGCGAGGGGCGGGCGAGTCGGCCGTCGTGCTCTGCGACGGGCTGGGCTGCGACGGCTTCGCCTGGCACTACCTCCAGCCCGGGCTCGCGACGGACCGGCGCGTGCTCCACTGGCACTACCGCGGGCACGGCCGGAGCGGGTCCCCGCGGGAGCCCGA
Organism: Myxococcota bacterium; assembly: GCA_038750805.1. Classification (GTDB taxonomy): domain Bacteria; phylum Myxococcota_A; class Polyangia; order Polyangiales; family Houyiibacteriaceae; genus CALCTH01. The sequence goes on along the minus strand of JBCDGX010000134.1, from coordinate 6,879 downwards.
GCGCCTGACCGTCGGCGAGCTCGCCCGCGATCTGCTCGGGCTCCTCGACGCGCGGCAGGTCGAGCGCGCCGTGCTCGCCGGTCATTCGCTCGGCACCCAGGTCATCCTCGAGCTCTACCGGATCGCCCCGGAGCGCGTGGCCGGGCTCCTCCTGGTCTGTGGCAGCTCCGGGCAGATCACGCGCTCCTTCCGCGGCGGCGCGTGGCTCGGGGACGTGCTGCCCGGCGTCCGCCACGGGGTCCGGACGCACGGCGAGGCCGTTCGGGCGCTCTGGGGGCGGCTGCCCAGCCGCGTCGCGTATCGGCTCGCGTGCTGGTCCGGCGAGGTCGACGCCGCGACCATGCGCCCCGACGATTTCCGTCGCTACTGGGACGCCGTGGCGCACATCGCGCCGGAGACCTTCTTCCAGCTCCTCGCGAGCGGCGGCGAGCACTCGGCCGAAGACCTCCTCGAGCGGGTGGCCGTGCCGACGCTCGTCATCGCCGCGGAGCGCGACACCTTCACGCCGCCCGAGCGCGCGCGCTCCCTCGCGGAACGCATCCCGGGCGCCGAGTACTTCGAGGTGCGCGGGGGAAGCCACGCGGCCCTGGTCGAGCAGCCCGGCGCCGTGCTGCTGCGCATCGAGAAGTTCCTCGCCGAGCGCGTTCGGTGAGGCGGCTTACGCTCAGCCGTTGCCTTCGTCGATGTCGTTGACCGACGGAAGCTTCCGGACCTCGGAGAGGCCGATCTTCACGCAGCGCTGGACGATCCAGGAGAGCGAGCGGTCGAGGCGCGCCGCCTCGTGCTGGATTTCTTCGAGCATCGACTCGGGGAAATAGAGACTCTGCTTTCGCTTGTCGGTGCCGGCCATCGCTGCGCTGCTCTCCGCCTCTTGAGAACGGGACAGTAGCGCGCTCGCTGGCGGCGTTCCACCGCGACCTGCCTCCCGGGGCGGGAGATCTGCCTGAATCTCTGAGAGAATCCCCGCATGGCACCTGCCTCGCGGCCCCTCGCGCCGTCCCTCGTGTTGCTCCTCACGGGCGTAGCGATCGGGCTTCTACTGGCCCCCGTCGCGGCCCACGGCGAGGAGGAGTCCCCCTTCGCGAACCTCGGCGTGCTGGCCCGGGCGCTCGTGCACGTGGAGAACAGCTACGTGGAGCCCGTCGACACGGAGGCCCTCGTACGCGGGGCCATCGCCGGCATGGTCGGCACCCTCGACCCGCACAGCGTCTACCTCGATCCGGAGGCCTACCGCATCCTCCAGTCGGACACGGCGGGCCGCTTCGCGGGCGTGGGCGTGGAGATCGGCGTCCGCGACGGATGGCTCGTGATCCTTGGCGTCTTCGCGGACGGGCCGGCCTCCCGGGCCGGGCTCCGCACCGGGGACCGCTTCCTCGCCGTCGATGGGCGCGGGGCCCGGGATCTCCCGATCCGCGAGGCCGTCCGACGGATGCGGGGCCCCCCGGGGACCGTCGTCAACGTCGTGATCCGGCGCGAGGGGGTCGAAGAGGACCTGCCCTTCGAGCTCACCCGGGCGGTCATCGAGGTGCCGCCCGTCGACGCCCGGCTCCTCCCGGACGGCGTGCTTCATGCGCGCGTGTCGGCCTTCCAGGACGGGACCACGGCCCAGCTCGAGGCGGCGCTGGACGCGGCCCTCGCCGAGCGGGAGGCCGCGGGCAGCACGCTCACGGGCGTCCTCCTCGATCTCCGCGGCAACCCCGGGGGCCTGCTCCGCGAGGCCGTCGCCATGGTCGACCTCTTCGTCGCCGAGGGCGTGATCGTCGCGACCCGCGGTCGGGGAGGGCGCCTGCTCCGCGAGGAGCCCGCGCACCGCCGCGGCACCCGTCCCGACTGGCCCATGGTGGTGCTCGTCGACGGCTGGGCGGCGAGCGCGTCCGAGATCGTCGCGGGCGCGCTCCAGGACCACCGGCGGGCGCTCGTCGTCGGCACCACGAGCTTCGGGAAGGGCAGCGTGCAGAACGTCATCGAGCTCCCGGACGGGAGCGCCATGAAGCTCACCGTCGCGCGCTACACGACGCCTTCGGGCCGCTACATCCAGGCGCAGGGCGTCGAGCCGGACGTCGTCGTCGAGGCGGTCCGGCCCGAGGCGCTCGCCCAGGCCCGCACCCGCGGCGAAGGGCAGGTCCGCGAGGCCACCCTCGACGGCGCCCTCGACGCGGACCAGCGCGGGGCGGACGCCCGGCCTCGGGACGCGCGCCGCGAGGAGGCCGGCGACGCGGCGCTCCTCTTCGCCGACGACCTCCAGGCCCGCGTCGGCTGGCAGACGCTCGGGACGCTCCGCCGCGGCCGGGACGAGGGGGCCGCGGAGTGAGCCTCATCGCCTTCGTGGGCGTCCGGAAGGCCTTTGGCGAGAAGGTGGTCTACCGCTCCCTCGACCTCCGCGTGGAGGCCGGGGAGACGCTCACGGTCATCGGCGGCTCGGGCCAGGGCAAGAGCGTGATGCTGAAGATGCTCGTCGGCCTGCTCGGCTACGACGCCGGGAGCATCACCTTCGACGGGGAGTCGCTCGCGGGGCTCGGCGACGAGGGCTGGCGCCGCGTCCGCGCGCGCATCGGCATGGTCTTCCAGGGCGGCGCGCTCTTCGACAGCATCGGCGTCCGGGAGAACGTGGCCTACGGCCTCCGGGCCCAGGGCTGGGAGGACGAGGACGCCATCGCGGAGCGCGTCCGCGAGGCCCTCGGCTACGTCGGCCTCCACGGCATGGAGGACCAGTGGCCGGCCGACCTCTCCACGGGTATGAAGAAGCGCGTGGGGTTGGCGCGAGCGCTGGCGGTCCGACCGGAGGTCCTCCTCTACGACGAGCCGACGACGGGCCTCGACCCCGGTAACGTCCGGCGCATCACGGACCTCATCCAGCAGCTCCGCGAGTCCTTCGAGTTCACGTCCGTGGTCGTCACGCACGAGATGCCCCTGGCCTTCGAGGTGAGTGATCGCGTCGCGATGATCCAGGACGGCGAGATCATCTTCGAGGGTACGCCGCAAGCGCTCGTGGCGAGCGACGACCCGCGCGTGCGCGATTTCGTGCGGGGCCACGCGCCCGCCGACGAGCAAGAGCTCGCGCTGCTCCGGGAGAGCGCCGTCAGCGTGGTGCCCTAGGGCGCGGTCGAAGGGATGGCTTGATGGAGAAGAAGAGTCGGGGAACCGAGCTGCGCGTCGGCATCTTCGTCGTCGCGGCGCTCCTCATCGGCGGGACCCTCGCGTTCGTGATCGGCAACCAGTCGAACCTCTTCCGGCCGAAGACGACCTTCCGCGCGGTCTTCGACGAGGTGGACGGTCTCCGCGCCGGCAACTCGGTGCGCGTGGCCGGCGTGGTCGTCGGCACCGTCGAGAGCGTGCGCTTCACGGACGACGGTCGCCTCGAAGCGCAGTTCCGCGTGCTGGACTCCGCGCGGGAGCTGCTCCGCGGCGATCCGGAGAACGTGCCGGACCTCGAGGACGAAGGCCCCCAGCCGACGCGCGTCGCCATCGGCAGCAAGGGCCTGCTCGGCGACAAGCTCCTCGACCTGAGCGTGGGGGACCGCTCCCTGCCTCCGTGGCCGGCGGAGACGCCGATGATCCTCGACGAGAGCGCCGGCCTCCTCGAGCGCGCGGATGCGGTCGCGGAGGAGGTGCAGGCGACGGCGCGCAACCTGCGCCGCCTGACCGATCCCTTCAGCGACCAGGAGTTCTCGAACGACATGAAGGCCATCGCCGACAACCTCGCGCAGGTCACGGGAATGCTCGCGGCCGGGGAGGGCACGGCGGGGCGCTTCCTGGCCGACGCGGAGCTGGGCGACGACGTCGCCGCGAGCGTTCGGAACACGCGGCAGCTGACCGGCGAGCTGGCGGCGGCGGCGGGCAGCACCCGGCGCATCGTCCGCGAGGTGGAGACCGGCGACGGGAGCGTGCACGCGCTGATCTACGGCGACGAGGGCCGCGCGACGCTCGAGAACGTGGCCCGGGCAAGCGACGAGCTCGCGCAGCTCGTGGCGGACGTGCGCGGCGGCGACGGCACCATCCACGATCTCGTCTATGAGGATCTCGGCAACGACCTCGTCTCGAACCTCACGGAGGTCTCCGAGGACCTCGCGGCGATCACCGAGGACGTGCGCCAGGGCCGCGGCACCATCGGCGGGCTCCTCGTGGACCCTTCGATTTACGAGGACGTGAAGCGGCTCGTGGGCGATCTGCAGCGCAACGAGATCCTCCGCGCGCTCGTCCGTTACAGCATTCGGCGCGACGAAGCCGACGAAGAGACCGAGGCGGCCGCGCGCTGACGCCCGAGATCGAGCCTGGCCCCTACCGGCGCCGGCGAGATCGGGCTACCTCCGCAGCATGGAGCGTCGCTACCTAGAGCTGCTCGCGCGTCTGCTCGAGGAGGGGAACGTCCGCGGCGATCGCACCGGGACGGGCACCCGCAGCCTCTTCGGCCACCAGATGCGCCACGACCTCGAGGACGGGTTCCCGCTCCTCACTACGAAGAAGGTGCACTTCAAGTCCATCGTGCACGAGCTGCTCTGGTTCGTTCGCGGCGAGACCCACGTGAAGACGCTGCAGGACGTCGGCGTGAAGATCTGGGACGAGTGGGCGACGGCGGAGCAGACCGCGCGCTTCGGTCGTTCGGAGGGGGATCTGGGGCCCGTCTACGGGCACCAGTGGCGGAATTTCGGGGCGACGAAGCGGCCCGACGGGACCTACGCGAGCGACGGGATCGATCAGCTCGCGCGCATCGTCGCGACGATCCGCGCGCGTCCGGAGAGCCGGCGGCTCGTCGTCAGCGGCTGGAACCCGCAGGAGGCAGATCAGGTCGCGCTGCCTCCCTGCCACACGCTCGTCCAGTTCTACGTGCACGACGGGCGGCTGAGCTGCCAGCTCTACCAGCGGAGCGCGGACGTCTTTCTCGGTGTGCCCTTCAACATCGCGAGCTACGCGCTGCTCACGCACATGATCGCCCACGTCACGGGGCTGCGCCCGGGGGAGTTCGTGCACACCTTCGGGGACGTCCACCTCTACGCAAATCACGTCGATCAGGCGCGGGAGCAGCTCTCCCGGGAGCCCCGGCCCTTCCCCCGGCTCACGCTCGACGCGAGCGTCACGGACCTCTTCTCCTTCGCCTACGAGCACGTGCGCCTCGAGGGCTACGAGCCGCACCCGCGCATCAAGGCCCCCGTTGCCGTCTGAGGGACCGCTCGCCCTCATCGTGGCCGTGGGCCGCGACGGGATCATCGGCCAGAGCGGTGGGCGCTTCGGCCTGCCCTGGCACCTCCCGGAGGACCTGCGGCGCTTCAAGCGACTCACCACCGGCCACGCCATGATCATGGGCCGGACGACGCATGAGGCGATCGGCCGGCCGCTGCCGAAGCGCCGGAACGTCGTCCTCACCCGAGATGCGTCCCGGAGCTTCCCCGGCGCCGAGCGCGCGGGCTCCCTCGAGGAGGCGCTTCGCATCGCGCGGGAAGACGACGCCATGCCCTTCGTGATCGGCGGCGCGGCGGTCTACGAGGCGGCGCTGCCGCTCGCGACGCACCTCTTCCTGACCGAGGTCGATCGCCCGACCGAGGGCGACGTTCGCTTCCCCGCCTACGACGCCTCGGCCTTCGTCGAGCGCCTCCGAGAGCCGGGGGAGACCCCCGGCGTGCTCTTCCGCGAGCTCGAGCGGCGCTGACGTGCGGCGGTGGCTCGTCGCCGCGCTCGTGCTCCTGGCGTGCGGGCGCCCGGACGTGGGCGTCGCGGAGACCCTCGCCGCGCCTCACCTTCCGGCGCTGCTCCGCTTCGAGAGATGGGCGGTCCGGGCCCTCGAGGGGGACCCCACGCGCTCCCGCGCCCAGGTGGAGGCCACGCTCTTCGCGCCCTTCCGGCTCGAGGGGGACCTGCTCGGGGCGGAGGTCGAGGTGGGGCCGCCGCGCGCTCGGCGCTTCACCTATCGCGCGGGCGATGAGGTCGGCGCCGTGCGGCTCACCCGGGTGCGCATGGAAGGACGCGAGGTCGGCGTCGCACAAGCACGCTTGAGCGAGCGTGACGCCATCGTGCTCGAGAGCCGCCTTGGCCAGCATCGTGTGCGAATATCGTTCGCAGTGCAATGATTTCGGCGCCTTGTGAGACGGGGCAGACCCGTTGTCGGTCATCCGTCGCGAGGGTGACGGTATCTCGACAGTAGTGCCTGGTGTCCGAAATCATTGGTCTTTTACGCTTGGGCGCCACCTCGGGATGAATCGCTGGTCGAGCGGGTCGTTGGACCCGCGAGTGCTCGCCGGCGGGGTCCCGGGAGAGGCGCCGCCCCAACCGGCATCCCCTCGAAGCGCGCACGCGGGTACGGTCGAAGCACAGCTTGGCTCGGCCCGGGCCTCGGCCCGCCCTACACGGCGCCTACCACAGGTGCTGGGCGAGTCGCGGGCGCCCGCAGTGGCCCGAGCCCCCGTAGACGCGGGCCCGCAGGACAGCCGCTCCCAAGCCCGGCGTGCGCCGGAAGGCGCGGCCGCCGCTACTGAATCCCGGCGAGGTTCTCGATGTGCACGAGCTGGAAGCCCGTGGCGGCCTGGCACCCGACCACCTTGGCGGTGCCGGAGGTGTAGGAGTAGCAGGCGTTCGCGTCGGCCCCGACGGCCTCGGCGTACTGCACGTCGACCGAGCCGGCCACCAGCGCCGCGTTCGAGCACGGCTGCTGCCCGTTCTGGCAGTTGCGGCTGAACGCGTCGACTGTCTGCTGGGTCATCTTGCAGACCTCGCCCTGGTAGCGCGCGGCCACCGTCGGGTGGAAAGCCTGGGCCGCCCCCGCGCCGCTCGGGTCGGTCTGGCAGGACATGCGGATGGTGCTCAGCTGCGCCATCACCGAGAGGCGGTTCACCTCGGCACCCAGCTGCTGGAGGCCACCCTCCATGCCGCCGAGCTGCTCGACGCCCT
>JBCDGX010000133.1:0-10724 GCA_038750805.1 Myxococcota bacterium | reverse complement strand
GCCGACCTGTGCCGTGACGCAATAGGGGCCGCAGACCGCCAGCGCCGAGAGCGTCGTCCCCATGCCCTGCTGGTCCGGGTCGTGCTGGGCGAGCCCGAAGACCATGTAGGTCGCGGCCTGGATGGCGCTCTCGAGCACGCGCGTCGCCTGGAAGACCACGCCCTCGCTCGTGTCGCCGGCCGCCAGCCGCGCGAGCTTCTCCCCTTCGCGACGCACCATGCCGTGCACCGTGTCCACGGCCTCCTGGCTGGCGATCTCGCCGGCGGCGTGTCCGCCCATGCCGTCGGCGACCACGTAGAGCCCCAGGTCGTCGTCGAGGAAGAAGGCGTCCTCGTTGACGGTGCGCCGTTGCCCGACGTCGGTCAGCCCTCTCGCGACCCGTTTCACGATGTCCTTGTCCACGCTTTGGGGAAGCCTCGAGATCACGCGCAGGGGATCCACGGAGTCACCCTCCCGCCTTCGCCCGCCGCGGCCGGAACCCTGCGGAATCGCGAAGGGACCCGGGGAGAGTCGCCCATCGAGCCCCGCCGAGGGTAGCCGAGGGCTCCGGGGCCGTGAAGCCGAAAGGCGGCGAGCCGTCTAAGCTGGGGCCGTGCTCCGTTCTCTTTCGGTCCTCGCTCTCGCGTCGCTGGCGATCGTCGGGCAGCCCGAGGCAGCGCACGCGCAGGAGCTGACGGAGGGCCGGCGCATGGCGATCGCCCGGCGTCTCCAGGCCGCGTCGGTCGTGGTGCGGGCCGGGGACGCGGGCGGATCCGGATTCCTCGCGTCCCGGCGAGGTCTCGTGGTCACGAACGCGCACGTCGTGGAAGAGCATCTACGCGGGGAACGGCTGGAGGTGCGTTTCGGTGATGGGCACACCACGCCGGCCCGGGTGCTGCTCGTGGACGGCGCGCACGATCTCGCGCTCCTGCACGCGCCGCATCCGCGATCGCCGAGGCCCCTGCCGCTGGCGCCGGGCCGCGCGCGGGTGGGGCAAACGGTGCTGGCCTTCGGGAGCCCCTTCGGCCTCGAGGGGACGCTGACGCAGGGCATCGTGTCGGCGATTCGGCCGATGCGCCTCGGTACCGGCGGCGAGCCCATCGACGTGATCCAGACCGACGCGCCGATCAATCCGGGCAACAGCGGGGGCCCGCTGGTGGACGTCCGCGGGCGCCTGCTGGGGGTGAACACCGCCATCGTGTCCCAGGCCGGCGGCTCGAACGGCATCGGCTTCGCGGTTCCGGCCGCGCTCGTCCGTGCGCTCCTCGCGCGCCATCGTCGCGGGGAAGGCTCAGCGCCCGGGCCGCCCCACGCGACGCGGCCGGGCGCGGACGAGCTCGGCAGCGGCTGGCTCGGGAGCCACGGCGAGTCCGTCGAACGCGGCGGTCGGCGGGGCGTCCGCGTCACGCGCGTCCTGCCCGAGAGCCCGGCGGCGGAGGCGGGGCTCCTCGGGGCGGGCGATCCCCCGCCGGAGGTCGCGCGGCGCCTCGGCGTCGCCTGGGACGGGCACATCATTCTGGCCGTGGACGGGCGCCCGGCGCCGGACCTCGAGGCTCTGAAGGTCGCCCTCGACGCGCACCGGCCCGGCGAACGGGCCACGCTCACGCTCACGCTCGGCGACGGGCGCGCGGAAGGCCGGGTCGAGGTGGTGCTGGCGGCGACGCCGGCGAGCGCCCGCGACCGTGCTATGCCCCGGCGGTGAACCTCCGTGAGCGCGTGGAGCGCGCCCTCGAGCGTGGGGACCGCGCCGCGGCCTGGGCCGCCCTGGACGGCGCCGCCCCCGCCGATGCCGGGACCGCGACCGAGGGCGACGCCCGGGACCATGCGCTGCTCGTGCTGGCCGTCGGGGCGCACGACCCGAGCCATGAAGGCCTCGCCGAGCGCGCCGCGGGCCTCGCGCGGACCTTCGCCCATGACGCCGAGGTGGCGGTGGCGGCCTGCGCCGCGCTCAACGCCATCGCGGCACGCCGCCCGCCGGATGCGCCACCGCGCGAAGGCGGCGCGGAGGCCCTCGCGCTCGAGGTGGCCGACGCGGCGCTCGTGGGCGACCCGCCGGTGGAGCTTCGGGCCTACCTCCTGGTGAACCGGGCCCAGGCCCTGCGCGCGCTCGGGCCGGAGCGGGACGCGGAGGCCGTGGCGGCCTACGGCGCCGCCATCGTGCTCGCGCCCGATCGGGGCGCCTGGCATTTCGAGCTCGGGGTGCTCCACAAATGGCGCGGGCGCTGGGACGACGCGGCGCTCGCCTTCGCGGAGGCGAAGCGGCACCTCGGCGAGACCCGCGGGGTGCGCTGGAACGAGGCCCTGGTCGCCACGGCGCGCGGGCGCGGCGCCGACGCCCTCGAGGCCTGGCAGGCGCTCGGCCTCGCGGCGACGCGGCCGGAGGACGCCGCGCCGGACCGTCTCCCGCAGGTGCCGGATCTGCCGCCGCTTCGCGTGCGCGTGCCGGCCAAGGCGTCGGGCTACGGCCCCCCGCAGGACGCCGAGGAGCGGCGCTACGAGGTCGTCTGGGTCGCTCCGCTGACCCCAGGCCATGGCGTCGTGCAGTCGCCGACCTTCGACGAGGCCCCCATCGACTACGGGGACGTGGTGCTCTGGGATGGCGCGCCCGTGGCCGAGGAGGGCGTGGGCCTCGCCGGCGAGCCACCGCGGCGCGTGCCCGTGTTTCCGCTGCTCGAGATCCTCCGGCGGGGCGACGAGCGGCGGTACCGCTTCGTCGCGCAGCTCGCCGAGGGGGACCTCGCCGCGATGATGGACGCGCTCCCCGGCGGCTGCCGCGCCTTCGCCCACGGCGCCCCGAGCGAGGGCCTGGCCTACGGAAAGCTTGTGGTGCCCGCGGGTCCGGACCTGAAGGACGTGCGCGCGCGCCTCGAGGCCGTGCTCGCGGCGCGGCGCACGCTGCGCTTCGCGATCCCCGGGCTCTACGAGGCCACGGCCGACGCCAAGCGCGCCGGCCTCGAGCATCAGGCCTGGCGGGGCATCGAGCGTCGGGCCGGCGTGCGCGGAGCGGACGCATGAGCGACGACGCGCCGCTCCCCACCGCCCAGCACGCCTACGAAGGCCTCCCGGCGCTCTCGGTGGCCGAGCTCCACCGCCGCCGCGAGCTCGTCTTCCTGGCGCTCTCGGGCCTCTTCCTCGGCACCCTCGCGATGCTGAACATCCTCGGCGTCAGCCGCTTCATCGACCTGAGCTTCGAGGTCTTCGGCATGACCGTGCCCATGCCCCTGGCCGTGGGCGTGCTCCCGTACCCGGTCACGTTCCTCTGCACCGATCTGCTGAGCGAGCTCTACGGGCGCCGGCGGACGAGCGCGGTGGTCTGGACGGGGCTCGGGCTGAACCTCTGGGTGATGTTGATCCTCTGGCTCGGCGGCGCGCTGCCGGGCTTCGAGGCGCCCGGTGAGGAGGGTACGGGCGTGTACTACGAGGTGCAGAAGCTCGCCTTCAGCGCCGTGACGGCGTCGATGATCGCCTACCTGGCCGCGCAGTTCGTCGACGTGCACCTCTTCCACTTCTGGAAGACCCTCACCAAGGGCAAGCACCTCTGGCTCCGGAACAACGGCTCGACGCTCGTGAGCCAGCTCGTCGACACGACGAGCGTCATCCTCATCACCCATTTCCTCGCGGGGGCGCTCCCCATCGACCCGGACGCGCCGCTCTGGGGACAGCTCTTCACCTTCATCGCCAGCGGCTACGTCTTCAAGCTCGCCACGGCGCTCTTCGACACGCTCCCCTTCTACGGCACCACCCGCCTCCTCGAGCGCTGGCTGCGCCTCCCGCCCGCCGGCACCGAGCCGGTCCCCACCGAGGTCGCCGCCGGGCCCGCCACCTGAGGAGCGTTGCGCCGGCGCTCCGGACGCGACCATAAGGAGCCCGGCCCTCCGCGCGAAGGCCGGGCCATCACCGTGCCACCTCCCGTCCCGCCCAAGCCCATCGGGGCCTACGTCAAGCCCTACGCCGGGCAGCTCGCCGGCGGCATGGTGCTCCTCCTCGTCACCAACGCCCTGGACAAGGCCATCCCCTGGCTGCTCCAGGACGCGGTGGACGATCTCGCCGCGGGTTCCTTCGGCGGGGTGCGGGACGTCGCCCTGATCGTGATCCTGCTGGCGGCCGTGCTGTGGATCGTGCGCACGCGCTCGCGTGTCCAGATCTTCAACGTCGGCCGGGACATCGAGTACGACCTCCGCAACGAGGTCATGGACGCGGTGCATCGCCTCGGGCCCGCCTTCTTTGCGCGCGTGCCCACGGGCGAGGTGATGAGCCGCGCGACGAACGATCTCGGGCAGGTGCGGCTCCTCGTCGGCTTTGGCGGGCTGAACCTGATGAACTCGATCTTCGCCTACGTGGCGTCCATCGGGCTCATGCTCACGCTCAGCCCCGAGCTCACGCTCTGGGCCCTCTCGCCGTTCCCGCTCATCCTGCTGATCACCCGGCTCTTCGGGAACGCGCTCTACGAGCGAAGCCGCGAAGCCCAGGAGGCCCTCGGCCAGCTTGCGGACGTGGCGCAGGAGAACGTGAGCGGCGTGCGGGTCGTGCGCGCCTACGCCCTCGAGGCGCACGAGCAGGCGCGCTTCGAGGTCGCGAACCAGGCCGCCATCGAGAAGAACATGCGCCTCGTGGTGCTGCGCGGCCTGATGTGGCCGCTGCTCATGCTCGTCGGCTCGCTCGGCTCGCTGATCGTGATCTGGCGGGGCGGGATGATGATCCTCGAGGGGCGGCTCACGGTGGGTCAGCTCGCGGCTTTCAACGCGTACCTCGTGCAGCTCCTCTGGCCGACGCTCGCGCTCGGCTACCTGCTGAGCGTGCTCCAGCGGGGCCGCGCCAGCTACGCGCGGGTGCGCGCCATCCTCGACGCCGAGCCCGAGGTGAGCGAGGCCGAGGGCGCTCGGCCGCCGCGCGGCCCCGGCGCGCTGAGCGTGCGCGGGCTCCGCTACCGCTACGAGGGCACCGAGGAGGAGGCGCTCCTGGGCATCGACCTCGAGGTCCCGGCCCGGAGCAGCCTGGCCATCGTCGGACCCGTGGGCTCGGGCAAGAGCACGCTCGCGGCGCTGCTCCCCCGGCTCCTCGCGACGCCGAAGGGGACGGTCTTCCTCGACGGCGTCGACGTGACCGAGCTCGAGGTCTCGGCGCTTCGCCGCGCCGTCGGCTACGCGCAGCAGGAGCCTTTCCTCTTCTCGAGCACCGTCGAGCGCAACGTGGCCTTCGGCCTCGACGACGCCGACGCGTCGGACGCGGACGGGCGCGTGCGGGCGGCGGCGCGGGAGGCGGCCATCGACGAGGAGCTCGCCTCGCTCCCGGACGGCTACGCGACGCTCGTCGGCGAGCGGGGCGTGCAGCTCAGCGGCGGACAGAAGCAGCGCGTGGCGCTGGCCCGCGCGCTCCTGCGCGAGCCGGCCGTGCTCGTCCTCGACGACCCCATGAGCGCCGTCGACGCCCGGACGGAGTCGCGCATCCTCGCGGCCCTCGACCGCGCCCGCGAGGGGAGGACCATGATCCTGGTCACCCACCGCGTGGCCGCCGCCGCCCGCTGCGACGCCATCGCCGTGCTCGACGAAGGACGCATCGTCGAGCGCGGGAGCCACGACACGCTCTGCCGTGCGGAGGGCCTCTACGCGCGCCTCGCCGAGCGCCAGGCGCTCGAAGCGGAGCTGGCGGCTGAGGACGACGCGGAGGCCCAGAGCGAGGCACCGCGACCCGGAGGCATGGCGTGAGCGCGACGGCGGAGAAGGGCCGGGCCATCACCGGCAAGCGCCTCCTGGTCGCCGCGGGGCAGGAGCAGCAGGTCGACACGCCGGGCCTCGACGCGCGGCTGCTCCGGCGCCTCGCGCCCTACCTGCGGCCGCATCTCCGGCTCTTCGCCGGCGCGCTGGTGATGATGCCGCTGGCGGCCGCCTCGGGGCTCGTGCAGCCGCTCCTCCTGAAGCAGGCCATCGACGCGACGGTGGTCGAGAAGAGCGAGAGCGCGCTCCTCCAGGTCGTCGCCTTCTACGCCATCGCCATCACCGGTGAGTTCCTCACGCGCTTCGGTCAGACCTACCTGCTTCAGCTGGCCGGCCAGCGGACCACCGCGGGCCTTCGGAGCCGGGTCTTCGCCCACGTGCAGCGTCTTCGCGTCGCCTACTTCGACCGGACGCCGGCGGGCCGCATCGTCACGCGCGTCACGAACGACATCGACAGCCTGACCGAGCTCTTCGCGAGCGGCGCGGTCACCGCGCTCACCGATCTCGTGACCCTCGTGGGCATCGTGGGCTTCATGCTCGCCATCGACTGGGAGCTCAGCCTCGTCGCCTTCAGCGTGCTCCCGCCCCTCGCCATCGCGGTGAACGTCTTCCGGCGCTGGGCGCGCGAGGCCTATCGCTCGATCCGTCTCTACATCGCGCAGCTCAACGCCTACCTGGCGGAGCAGGTGGCGGGCGTGCGCGTGGTCCAGGCCTTCGGCCGCGAGGCGGATTGCGCGGACGAGTACCAGCTCGTGAACGAGGCCTACCGGGACGCGAACCACCGCTCGATTCGCTACGACGCGCTGCTCTACAGCGTGGTGCAATCGATCAGCGTCGCCTGCGTCGCGCTGGTGCTCTACTACGCGAGCCTGCGGGCGGGCTGGATCGACGACGACGTCCAGTCCGCCGCCTACCTCGGCGTCGTGGTCGCCTTCTACGACTACATCCAGCGCTTCTTCATCCCCGTCCGGGACCTCGCGACCAAGTACACGATCATCCAGTCCTCGCTGGCCTCGGCGGAGCGGATCTTCGAACTCCTCGACACGGACGAGCCGGACGCCCCGAAGCGCGCCGTGGCTCCCACCCCGGGCCCCGACCAGGGCATCGGCGCGCGCGCGCCGGCGGCCTGCGACGACGAAGGCTGCATCGTGTTCGAGGGCCTGACCTTCGCCTACCGGGAGGGGCATCCGGTGCTGCACGAGGTCGACCTCTCGGTCGCTCGGGGCGAGCAGGTCGCCATCGTCGGCGCGACGGGGAGCGGCAAGACGACGCTCACGGCCCTGCTCCTCCGGCTCCACGAGATCGGCGTCGCCGCGCCCGCCGCCGGGGGCCTTCGCCTCGAGGGCAAGGACGTGCGGGATTGGGACGCCCGCGCGCTCCGGCGCCGCTTCGCCGTGGTGCCCCAGGACGTCTTCCTCTTCTCCGGCTCGCTAAGGGCGAACCTCGCGCTCGACGAGGACGCGGCGCACGCGAACGACGCGCGCCTCTGGGACGCCCTCGCGCGCGTGGGCGCGAAGGAGCTCGTCGAGCGCCGCGGGGGCCTCGACGCGCGCGTCGACGAGCGTGGCGGGAACTTCAGCGCGGGCGAGCGCCAGCTCCTCGCCTTCGCGCGCGCGCTGGTCCGCGACGCGCCTTACGTCGTGCTCGACGAGGCCACGGCGAACGTGGACAGCGAGTCCGAGGCGGCGCTCCAGGCGGCGGTGCGCGAGGTGCTCGCGGGGCGGACGGCGCTGATCATCGCGCATCGGCTGAGCACGGTGCGCGAGGCCAATCGCATCGTCGTCATGCACCACGGGCGCGTCGCCGAGGTGGGCACGCACGAGGCGCTCCTGGCGCGGGGCGGCATCTACGCGCGCCTCCACGAGCTGCAGAGCGAAGGCTGAGCGGGCTCAGCTCTCGAAGCGCTCGGCGAGCGGCTCGACGGCGCGGCGCGCGTCGTACTCGGCGACGACCCGGGCCTGGCCCGTGGCCGCCATGCGGGAGGCCTTCTCGGGCTCGTCCACCACCTCACGCATGCGCTGGGCGAGCTCGGACCACTGGCCGACGGTGAAGAGGAGCCCCGTCACCCCGTCCTCGACGAGCTCCGGGATGCCGGTGATGCGCGGCGCGATGACCGGGATGCCGATCCCGAGCGACTCCATGAGCGCCACCGGGAGCCCTTCCACGTAGCTCGAGATGATCGAGGCATCCGCCGCGGCGACCTCCGCGAGGGCGTCGGCCTCGGAGACCCGCCCGCGGAACTGCACGTCACGCTCGAGGCCCAGGCGCGCGACCTCGGCCTCGAGCGTCTCGCGGAGCGGCCCGCCACCGACGAGCACGAGCTCCGCGTCGAGGCCCTCGGCCTTCGCCTCGGAGAAGGCCTGGAGGAGCCCGAGCTGACCCTTCTCCGGGGAGAGCCGGCTGACGCAGACGAAGCGGAAGCGACGCCCCGGGGGGCGGGGCTGCCGCGGGGGGAGGGCGTCGAGTTCGATGCCGCAGCGGACAACGACGATCTTGTCCCACTGATCGCGGTCGCTGATGCGCATGGTCTGAGCGCGCCCGTACTGCGTCGCGCAGGCGATGAAGCGGGCCTTCTCGACCTTCGAGGCGAGCGTCCCGCCTTCGCCCGTGTCGACGTCCCCGAGCCCGTGGAGCGTCAGGCTGAAGCTGGCGCCGCTCATCTCCGTGGCGGCCATCGCCGCGTGCGAGGCGGCGTTGGCGAAGTGGCAGTGCACGTGCTCGATGCCGGCGCGCTCGATCTCCTCGGCGAGCATGCAGCCCTCGAGGAAGTAGAAGACGCCGAAGAGCGCCCCTCGCGGCCCGGGATCGCGCACGGTCTGGCTCGTCCAGAAGGCGCGCGCCACGTCGAGGGGCGCCTTCCGGAGCCGGCGCGCGAGGGCCCCAGCGGCCCGGGGCAGGCTGGGGGGAAACACGTAGAAGGTCTCGGCGATGGCCGCTTCGTCACGCCCGGAGAGCACCTCCTCGGCCATCGGCCGACGGATGCTCATGACCCGCAGGTCGACGCCCCGGTCGCGCAGCGCCTCGATCTCGCGGCGGATGAAGGTGTGCGAGGGCTTGGGGTACTTGCTGACGAGGTAGGCGATGCGCACCGGGTCCTCACGCGCGAAAGAGCGGGCTGAGGCGCCAGGCCATCCTGGACGCCGAAAGGGAGCCGAGAGCCGAGCGCGAGGTTTCGCTCTGCACGTCGCAGCGGTGGAGCCGGAACGGCGAGGTCGTCGTCCGGTTCGGCCCCCAGCTCGTGGTCACGGCGTAGGTGTAGCCGGCCGCGGCGACCGCCGCGGCCACGCGCCGGTCATGGTCGCCGTTCGGGTAGCAGAACCCCGGCACCTCGCGGTCGAGGTGGCCTTCGAGGAGGCGCTTGCTCTCCTCGAGCTCGCGGGCGAGCGCGTCGTCGTCGAGCTGGGGCAGGAGCGCGTGCGACACCGAGTGGGAGCCGACCTCGTGTCCGTTGGCGACGAGCTCCCGGAGCTGCGCCGGGCTCATGAAGCCATCCCAGGACGGCGCCGTCGGCCCGCCGGCCTCGCGCTCGACGTCCTGGACCCACGCCCGGCGCACCTCCGGCGCGAGCGCCTTCACGGCCTGGACGGTGCCCGCGACGGTGGCGTTCGCATCGCCCCAGGGGACGTCGAGGGCGGCGAGGCGGGCCCGGGCGGCGTCCGGCTGCTGGTGGATCAGCGCGCGGGCGGCGTAGGCCAGCCGGTCGTGCCAGAGGGGCTCGCCCGTCGCGAGCGCGTCCGTCGGCACGTAGAAGCTCGCCCGGAGGCCGAGGCGCTCCAGCTCGGGCTTGGCCCAGCGGTAGTTGTCGAGCTGGCCATCGTCGAAGGTGATGCCGAGAAAGGGCTTGTTCGGCCGTTCGCCAGCGCGGAAACGCGCATGCGCTTCAATCGCGGTACCGCAGGTGTAGTGCTCCTGAAAGAACTCGAGAAACCAGCGTAGCTCTTCCGGCGTGACCACGAGCCCCGGCATCGGGTAGTCGTCCCGTTCCGCCTCCGGAAGGACGCGGTGAAAGGTCACCACCGTGAGCAGCTCGGGCTGGGTCGCGGTCATGCCGCTCCGGCCGAGGAGCCACGCCAGGGCGTCCCGGACGAGGGGCTTGGGGGACGCGGCGTTCAGGCGAAGCGGTGGGCGAGAGCGAGCCATATCACTCCGTAGGCGGACACCTACTGGGGAATCCGACCCCGAGCAAGAGGGACCCATGAGCGAACGGCGACGAAGCTGAAATATGCACTCGGCGGGCGCGTAGGAGCTATGGAGACCCCCCACACCTCATGAGCCTACTCGGAAACCTGGTCTGGCTGCTCTTCGGCGGCTTCCTCTCGGCCCTCGGCTACATCCTGGGCGGGCTCGCGATGTGCCTGACCGTGGTCGGGATCCCTTTCGGGATTCAGTCGATCAAGCTCGGTGTCGCGACCCTCGCCCCCTTCGGCAAGGAGCTTCATGAGCAGGAGGACGCCGACAGCGTTCTCCGCATCGTGTTCAACGTGGTCTGGCTGGTCTTCGCCGGGTGGCAGATCGCCCTGAACCACCTCTTCTGGGCGTTCGTGCTGGGCATCACGATCGTGGGCCTCCCCTTCGCGAAGCAGCACCTGAAGCTGATCCCGATGGCGCTCCTGCCGCTCGGGCGTTCGCTCCGGGCTGCGCGCTGAGCGCCGGCGACGGCCGGAGCGTCAACCGATGGCCGCGCCGAGCCAGACCACGCCGATGAGCGCGGCCAGCGCGCCGCTCGCGAAGAGCGCCGGGCGCACGCGCTCGGGCTTGTCCATCATGCGCACCACGGCCCCACCGACGAGGGCCATGAGCGGCACCGCGGCCACCAGGTAGCCACCGATGTACGCCGCTGCGGCGGCGCCGCCGAGGGCGAGGGCCGGCAGCGCCGCGACGAGATGGCTCGTGCCCGCGACGCCGTGGAGCAAGCCGAAGGCGAAGGCCCCGTGGCGATGGCGGGCGTGGGCCCCGAGCCGGATGTGCTCCGAGGTGCCGACGGATCCGTCGCGGATATGCACGTGCACGTGCTCGTGCTCCCCTTCGCCG
>JBCDGX010000132.1:0-10805 GCA_038750805.1 Myxococcota bacterium | reverse complement strand
GAGGCCCACCAGGGCCAGGGCATGCACCACAGCTTCGCCGACGTGGAGCGCTTCGCGCGCATCTTCGACGACCCCGGGCGCGACGCCTGGCAGAAGCCGGAGAAGGTCGTCGGCCTCCTCGGCAACGTCGCGGGCCAGACCCTCGTCGACCTGGGGGCGGGCACCGGCTACTTCCTCCCGTACCTCTCGGCCGCGGCTGGCGCGGAGGGCCGCGTCATCGCCCTCGACGTCGAGCCGAACATGGTCGCGCACATGGAGGCGCGCATCGCCGAGGCAGAGCTCGGGAACGTGAGCGTCAAGCGGTGCCCGCCGGACGCGCCGGGTCTCCCGGCCGCGAGCGCCGACGTCGTGCTCGTGGTCGACACCTGGCACCATTTTCCCGATCGCGAGGCCTACGTGGGCCGCCTGAAGGACGTGCTCCGCCCCGGCGGGCGCGTCCTCGTGATCGACTTCACGCTCGAGGCCCCCATGGGCCCTCCTCCAGCGATGCGTCTCCCCGCCCGTACCGTCGCTCGGGAGCTCGCGAGCGCGGGCCTCCCCGCCGAGGTGCTCGAAGAGACGCTGCCTCATCAGTACGCCGTGCTGGCGACGGCGCCCCTGAAGCCATGACCACCGACACCCACACCGCCCCTTCGCCGCGCGGCGCCCAGGACGCCCAGGGCGTGCTCCGCGGGCTGACGCTCGTCGCGAGCCTCGGGGTGCTGAGCGGCGTCCTGCTCCTGGTGACCTCCTACGAGGGGCTCCCCGGGGGCGTCCGGGACACGCTCCGGGACCTCGGACGGGGCGGCATGGCGCTCACGCTCGTGGCCGCCTTCCTCGGCGGCGTGGTGGCGGCCCGGCGCGGGCTGCTCCGGCGTCTCATGGCCGGCGAGCTCTTCGACCGGGAGGAGCCAGACCAGCCGCTGAAGCACCTCTCCATCGAGCCAGGCCCCCTCGAGAGCGCGGGCTCGCTTGCGCGCGTGAACACGGCCCGGCGCCGCATCGAAGCCCTCGGGAGCGCGCGGACCATCGACGCCATCGCCCTCGTCCGCGAGCTCATGGAGACGGGCTTCAGCGTCGGCGCGAGCGACGTGCACCTCACGCCGACGGCCCAGAGCCTCCACCTCGCGCTCCGCATCGACGGAGTGCTGCACGAGGTCGGTGAGCTGCCCGCTCGCCACCGCTCCTACGTCATCAACCGCGTGAAGGTGCTCGCGAAGCTCTCCCTCCACGTGACCATGCGCCCCCAGGACGGCCGCTTCGCCTTCCAGAGCGACGCCTTCCAGGCCCGCGTCTCGACGCTCCCGACGAACCACGGCGAGAAGGTCGTCATCCGCCTCGCGGTGCAGCAGGCCGAGCGCTATCGCCTCGAGGAGATCGGCTTCGACGCGGAGACGCTCCTCCGCTTCCGCCAGCTCCTCGGCCGCGAGCACGGGCTCATCTACCTCACGGGCCCGACGGGCAGCGGCAAGACGACGACCATGTACGCCGCGCTGCTCCACCTGAAGGGCGAGCGCGGCACGAAGGCGAACCTGGTCACGCTCGAAGACCCCATGGAGATGGACTTCCCGGGCATCGCGCAGACCGAGGTCAACCCCGACGTGGGGCTGACCTTCGCCACGGGCCTCCGCTCGATCCTCCGCCAGGACCCGGACGTCATCCTGGTCGGCGAGATCCGCGACGAGGAGACCGCGGCCACGGCCACGCGCGCCGCCAACACGGGCCACCTCCTGCTGACGAGCGTGCACGCCGACAGCAGTGTCGGCGTCTTCCAGCGCCTCGAGCAGCTCCACGTCGACATGCACCAGGCCGCGAGCGCGTCCATCGCCGTCGTCAACCAGCGCCTCGCCATCCGGAACTGCGAGCGTTGCCGCGTCCCGGCCAAGCCCGACGTGGTCCAGGAGCGCCAGCTCGCCCTCGCCGGCGTCGGCGGGGACGAGTTCTTCGTTGGCGCGGGCTGCTCCCATTGCAACGGGACCGGGCGCCGCGGGCGCGTGCCGCTCATCGAGGTGCTCGCCGTCACCGACGGCTTCCGCGAGCTCCTCGTGAGCGGGGCGAGCAAGCCCGACCTCGAGCGCGCCGCGATGGCCGAGGGGATGATCCCGCTCCAGGACCAGGCCGTCGCCAAGGCGAAGAGCGGCGAGCTCCCCCTCGACGAGCTCGTTCGGATCCTCGACGAGGTCTGAAGCCGGCGCCCCGGGAGGTGTTGGTCTCGCCCCCCTCGAGGCCGCATGCTCCGGCCGTGGGGCGTTCGACGTGACCGGCTACGAAGCCCTCGCGCTTCTCGTCATGGGCGGTCAGCTCATGACCGTGCTGACCGTCGCCGCCTTCGCGCAGGCGCGGCAGCGCCGCGCGCTCTTCCTCTTCGCCGCGACGGCGGGCATGGGCGCTTTCTATGCGCTCGCCGTGCTGCTCAACGGCCCGGCCCCCATCCCCGCGCGCTACGCGCACCTCCCGGCTCACCTCGGCTACGTCTCTGCCTGCGGCTGCGTGGGCCTCCTCGTGCGCTTCCTCGACTCCTACTCGGACGCTGAGCCGCCCGATTGGGTGCGCACCATCGGCCTCCAGGCCCCGGTGCTCGGCGTCGCCGCGGCCCTCGTGCCCGGGCTGATGTTCGTGCCCGGCGAGGCGCGGCCCTTCGTCACGCTGGGGGCGACCTTCCACGCCCCCATCGCCCGGGTGCCGGCCTACCTCATCGGAGCGCTCCTCGGCTTCGCCCTGCTCGCGCTCCTGCGCCTCGCCTACGGGCTCCGCGCACGCTTCGCCGGCCGCCTTGCGCTCGCGGGCTCCGTCGCGCTGCTGCTTCTGCTGGGCAGCGCCGACATGGCCGTCTCCGTCGGCCTCCTCGACGTGCCCTACACGGGGCACCTGGCCGGCGTGGCGATCAACCTCGTCATCGCCTGGCACCTCGCCGTCGAGTGGGGCCAGGAAGGCCGGCAGCTCAGCGCGCTCCGCCGCGCCCTCGAGGAGGGCCTCGGCGAGCGAAGCCGCGAGCTCGCGGCGGCCCAGGAGGCCCTCGCCCATCGGGACCGCCTCGCCATCATGGGTCGGGTGGCAGCGACCGTCGGCCATGAGATCAACAACCCGCTCACCTACGTGCTCGGGAACCTCGACGTCGTCGCCGAGCAGCTCCCCGAGCCCTCCGAGGAGCGCACGCTCGTGCTCGAGGCGCGGGAGGGCGCCGGCCACATCGCGCGCATCGTCCGGGACCTCCGCTGGCTGAGCCAGCGAAAGCAGGCGGAGACCCTCACCCCGGTCGACGTCGCGAGCGCCGTAGACGCGGCGAAGCGCACGCTGAAGGGGCGCCTCTCGGAGGAGCGCCGCATCGTGAACGAGGTGACCCCGGGCCTCGAGGTCTCGGCGGAGTCGACGGGTCTGGCGCAGGTCTTTCTGAACCTCTTCACGAACGCCCTCGAGGCGCTCGGCGAGTCCGCCGGGACAGTCCGCGTGAGCGCCGAGGCCGCCCGGGACCAGGTCGAGATCGAGGTGCGCGACGACGGCCCGGGGCTCCCGGAGGCGATGCGCGACCGGCTCTTCGAGCCCTTCGCGAGCGCGAGCGCGATGGGCCTCGGGCTCGGCCTCACCATCGTGAAGAACCTCGTCGAGTCCTACGGCGGTCGCGTCGAGGCCGAGAGCCGCGCCGGCGAGGGCACGCTCTTTCGCCTGCGCTTCGCCCGCCACGCGGGGAGCGCGGCGCCGTCCCGCCCCGTGCCGCGCGCGGAGACCCTCGCGGGCCGCCGCGTGTTCGTCGTCGACGACCAGCCCGAAGTAGCGCGGGCGCTGACGCGCCTCCTCCGCCCGGCCGAGGTCGAGAGCGTCGTGAGCGGCTTCGCGGCCCTCGAGCGCCTCGGCGAGGCGAGCTTCGATGTGGTGCTCTGCGACGTGATGATGCCGGGCATCAGCGGCCTCGACGTCTGGGAGCGCCTGCGCGCGGACGCCCGGCCCACGCCGCCCTTCGTGTTCATGACCGGGGGAGCACCGAGCGCCGAGCTCCAGCGGGCCCTCGAGGCGACAGGCGTCCCCGTGCTCTACAAGCCCTTCCCGAAGGACGAGCTCGTCCGCCTGCTCGAGGACGCCGGCGTGGCCTGAGGCGCGACGGGCATTTTCCGCTTCGCGCCGTTTGTTAGGGTGCGCGCATGGCGAAGCCCTTCGAGCCGAGCGGCGTCTGGCCGGCGCTCGCGACCCCCTTCACCGACGACGGTCGCCTCGACGCGGCGGCCTACGAGAAGCTGATCCGCTTCGCCATCGACGAGGGCGTGACCGGGGTCGTCCCCTGCGGCACCACCGGCGAGTCGCCGACGCTGAGCTGGGAGGAGCACGACGCCCTCGTCAGCCAGGCCATCGCCGTGGCCGGCGACCGGGTCGGCGTGCTCGCGGGGACCGGCTCGAACAACACGGGCGAGGCGATCCGCGGCACCGAGGACGCCCTTCGCCTCGGCGCCAGCGCCGCGCTCGTCGTCGATTGCTACTACAACGGGCCCTCGAGCCTCGAGCTCCGCACGGAGTACTACGAGCGCGTCCTGAAGGCCGTGCCGGACATCCCGCTCGTGCCCTACGTGATTCCCGGGCGCACGGGCTGCGCCCTGAGCGCCGAGGACCTCGCGATGCTCCACCTCGCGGATCCGGCGCGGATCCCGGCGGTGAAGCAGGCCACCGGCGACCTCGACCGCATGCGCACGGACCGAGCGCTCTCGGGGCCCGGGCTCGCCATCCTGAGCGGCGACGACGATCTCACGCTGCCGATGATGAACGACCCGGGCATCCAGGCGTCGGGGGTCATCAGCGTCATGGGCAACCTGGTACCCCGGGCGCTCAGCGAGCTCGTGGCGGCCCGCGCCGCCGGCGACGTCGGCAAGGCCGGGGAGATCGCCTCCCAGATCTCCCCGCTCCTGAAGATCGTCGGCGTGCGCGCCCACGCCGTCCGCGAGCTCCCGGACGGCCGCTCGCTGCGCGTCGAGGACAAGTTCCGGAACCCCGTGCCGCTGAAGACCATGATGGCCGGCCTCGGGATGATCGGGAGCTACTGCCGCCGGCCCCTCGGTCCCATGACCGCCCCGGCCGTGCAGGTCTGCCGGGACGCCATCCGCGCGGTCTGGGAGGCGGCGCCGCGCTTTCTCGCGCCCATCGAGGCGCACTACGGCGTGTCCATCGAGGCGCGCCTGGCCGACGACTCCGTCTGGCCGACGCGCGGCTGAGCCAGCCGGGGAGGATCGGACCCGCCCATGGATGCTGGCAGGTCGTGGATCCTGTCCGGAGGCCGACGCGGCGGCGCGCGGCCCCGTCACCGGTGGCGAAGAAGATCCACAACCGCTAGGGAGCAGGCATGCGCGACCGCATCGACCTCGGGCTCCTCGTCATCCGCGTCGGCCTGGGCCTCAACATGATGGCTCACGGGCTGCCGAAGATGCTCGGCGGACCGGAGAAATGGGAGCGCCTCGGCGGCGCGATGAAGTTCGTCGGCGTCGAGCTCGGCGCGTCGATGGGCACGGTCTTCGGCTTCCTGGCGGCCTTCGCGGAGCTCGGCGGCGGGCTTCTCCTCGCCCTCGGCCTCTTCTTCCGGCCGGCGCTCCTGCTCCTGATTCCGACCATGGTCGTCGCCGCCGCCCTGCACCTCGGCAAGGGCGAGGGCTGGGCCGGCGCGAGCCATGCCATCGAGGTGGGCCTCGTCTTCGTCGGGCTCTTCGTGAGCGGCGCCGGTAAGTACCGGGTCCGCGTGGCCCTGGGCAAGGGCGGCTACTGGAGCTGAGCTACTCGGCGGCGCCGCCGAGGAGCGTCTCGGGGGGCACGATGCGCCCGGCGATGGCGCTCGCCGCGACCGTCAGGGGGCTCGCGAGATAGACCTGCCCGGGCCCCGAGCGCCCCGGGAAGTTCCGGTTCTGCGAGCTCACGCTCACCTGGTCCTTCGAGCGCGAGGCGCCGGGACCGGCGTTGATGCACGCGCCGCAGCTCGGGTCGATCATCGTGACGCCGGCCTTCTCGAAGACGTCGACGTAGCCGGCGGCCTCGGCGTACTTCCGGATCTGCTGGCTGCCGAACTGGATGTAGCACTCGACGCCTTCGGCGACGCGCTTGCCCTGGGCGACGGCGGCCTGGAAGACGGCGGCGTACATGTCCATGTCGGCCTTCTTGCCGCCCGTGCAGCTCCCGCCGTAGGCGATGTCGATGCGCGCATCGACCTCCGCGACGCCGACCCCGTTCCTCGGGTCGCCAGGGGTCGCGACCATGGCCCCGACGGCGCCGAGGTCGATCTCGAAGGTCGCGAGGTACTCGGCGTCCGGATCGCTTCGGAGGAGCCGCGGCCGGAGGCTCTCGGGGTCGAGCCCCCGCTGCGCCGCGAGGTAGTCGAGCACGACGTCGTCCGCGGCCACGATGCCCGTGAAGCCGCCGGCTTCGACGGCCATGTTCGTGAGCGTGGCCCGCTCGTCGAGGGCCATGCCCGTCACGCCGGGCCCCGTGAACTCGAGCACCTTCCCGATGCCCTGGCTCGTCCGGAAGAAGGGCTGCGCGAGGATGTGGAGCATGACGTCCTTCGCGGCGACGCCGGGACGGAGCTCCCCGGTCAGCACGAAGCGCACGCTCTCGGGGACGCGGACGCGGACGTCCTTCGTGTACCAGGCGTTGGCCATGTCCGTGCTGCCCACGCCGAAGGCGAAGGCGCCGAGCACGCCGGCCATGCAGGTGTGGCTATCGGTCCCGAGCACCACGTCGCCGGGGAGCGCCAGGTCCTCGACCACGGCGTTGTGGCAGATGGCCTCCGAGCCGCCCTCGGGGTTCTCGCCGTAGAGGCGGATGCCGTGCTTCTCGGCGAAGCCCTCCTGGGTCGTCGCGAGGCCGTTCGCCCGGTCGAGGAGGCCGAGGCGCCGCTTGTCCTCGCTCATCACGTCGCCGAGGAAGGTGAGGTGGTCCCGGAAGGCGTAGACGCTCTCCGGGTCCGTGATGCGCGCGTCGTCACCGAGGGCCTGGCGGAAGAGCGCGTCGGCCATGGGCGTGACGTACTCGTGGCTGAAGCGAACGTCCGTTCGGATGAAGAGCGCGTCACCGGGCGCGACGGCGGGCACGCCGATCGTGCCCGTGGCGGCGTCGGCGATGGCGTTCTTGGCGATGATCTTCTCGACGAGGGTCATCGGCCTGGGCGCCGTCTCGATGGACGGCGGCGTGACCTCGCCGGCCAGGCGGGCCCGGTTGTAGGCGAAGAGGCCGCCGTGCCGCACGATGCCGGCGCTTATCGGGTCGAGGCCGTCCGTGAAGGTGCTCAGGGGGATGGCCTCCCCGGCGCGGATACGCTCGAGGAGCCCGAAGTCCGTCGAGGTCAGGAGCCCGATGTTCTGGCAGTTCTGCCCGTAGATCTTCTCAATGCTCTTCGCGAGCACGAGCTGGATGCCCGCGGCCTGCTCGCTGAAGGGCGCCGTCTCGCGGCTCGAGCCACAGCCCTTCGAGAGCCCGCTGACGATGACGTCGAACCCCCCGGCCTTGATGCCGTCCTTCTGGACGGCTCCGCCCTTCAGGCCGACGTGCGTGTACCGGCCGAGGGTCTCGTCGTAGTAGAAGCAGACCCAGCCAGGCGTGATCTCGTCGGTGGAGATGTTGTCCCGGAGACCGGCGGCTTCGGCGTCCGCGAGGCCGATGTCCCGGCCCTCGAGCTGGGCCCGGAGAAGCTCCGGATCGTCCGTGACGAAGAGGATGCGGCGGGGAAAGCGGAGCGCGTCGGGCCGGGTCATGCGAGGGGGCAGCGTACCAGGGCGACGTCGCCGGTCGGGGACGCCCGTGACCGTGGTCACCCGCTCACGGGTCGGGGAGACGGAGGACCCAGAGCGAGGCCGACACCGCGAGCCCGTTCCGGCTGATGGTCCGCCCTTCCGAGAGCCAAAAGCCCCGAACCGCGAATCGATCGCGGCCGCGCTCCACGATGGCCGTTCCTTCGGGCTCGAGCACGAAGGTACCCCGCCCAACGCGCATGCGCTTTCGGAGCGGCGCGTAGCTTTGTCCTGGTCGGTAGGCGACGCAGGGAGGCGCCTCCGCCTCGAGCACGAAGTCCCCCGCGTCCCAGGCGTCGCGAAGCCCCGCACTCTTGGACCTCGTCTGGTCGGCGAGAAGCAGCTCCCCCGAGGCTCCGCGGAGCGTTCGGGTCCGATGGAAGTCCGGAGATGTGGTCTCGGCGAAGACCGTGGTCCCGACCTCGAAGAGCGCGAGGTCCGCGACCCTCACCCTACCGATGGTGATCGTGTGCTCCTCCCCGAAGCGATCCTCGAGCACTAGCGCCACGCCGGATTCGACCTCCTCGACGGCGCGCACCACGAGCTCGCCGTCCGGCGGGAAGCGCAAGCCGATGCGGCCTCCCAGGTCCGGATCCGGCGGTCCTTCCCCGCCGAACCAGGGGGTGGGGCAAGTGTCGCAACCCGCCTCCCGCGCCTCGATGTCGCTGAAGAAGGTCGTCGCCAGGCACTCCACGACGAAGGGGTCGGCGAAGTCCTCGGCGGGCTCCTCGACGGCCGCATCGCCACAGGATGAGAGCACGACTGCGAGCACCAACGTCCGACGGCTCATCTGCCGAGTCTAGCTCCGCTGCTCCTCGGTAGACCGGTTTTTCTCGCCGCGGCCGCGCAACTCGCGCTCGCTCCTCTCGAAAAGGGCCCTGCGCCGGGAATTCCCCCGGCCCATCGACCCTGAAAGTGAGGGGCCATTGGCCTCCAAGCTCGTCACCGACCGACAGAAGTCGGCCGAACTCGTTCTCGCCATCCTCGATGCCCAGGGAGCCCGCCTCGAACGCGGGCTTGCCGGGGCGCTCACCCCCGAGGCCGCCGCGCAATCGGCGGCCACCCTCGACGCGCTCACCACCGCGCTCGCGGCGGCCCGCGACCGCATGGTCGACGCCGACCGACGGCACGAAGCCGAGCTCGGCGACGACCCCGCCGTGCGCAAGGCGCGCGACGAGGCCGCCGCGGCGCTTCGGCGTCAGCTCATCGGACTCCGCGAGGTGGTGCGCGGCGTCTACGGACCCGTCACCGAGCGGGGCCTCTTCCGCCGGCCCGCGCCCGACGACCCCGTGGTCCTGGCCCGCTTCGCGGGCGAGGTCGCCGCGGGGATCGGCGCGCTGAACACCGCCGCCCCACGCATCGAAGGCCATAGCGTCGACCCCGCCGCCGTGGCCACCGCCCTCGAAGCCGGCGCCACGCGCCTCGAAGAGGCGCTCACCCGGGTCGCCCAGGAGGCCCGGGAGGCACAGGCCACGCAGACCGCGAAGAAGGAGGCGATCGCGGTCTTCGACCGCACCTTCACCGCGACCGCCAGCACCCTCGCCGCGCTCTTCCAGCTGGCAGGGGAGCTCGCGCTGGCCGAACGGGTCCGCCCGTCGGCCCGACGCCCGGGCCGCATCGCCGGCTCCGACGAGACGCCTCCGGCTCCGGTCGAGGCCGAGAGCCCCGAGGCCGCGACGCCCTAGCGAGGTGAGGACGACGGACCGGACTTCCGGGCCGTCGTCCTGGTCGCCGCCAACGATCCGCCGCGCCACCCGGCGCGGGGTTCCCACCGCAAAGAGGCCTTCCGAACGGGTCGGAAGGCCTCTTTGCGTGGGCACCTCGCCTTCCGGCTCACCCGAAACACCATGGGCAATCCGCACCTCGCCCTCCGGGTCACCCGGAAGGCCATGGGCAATCTGCACCTCGCGCTCCGGCTCACCCGGAACGCCATGGGCAACGTGCAGCTCGCCTTCCGGGTCACCCGGAACGCCGTGGGCGACCTCTGCCGAGCTCGTCGCCTCGGGTGGCGGAGCACTGGACGCTCCCGTTGGGGAGCCTGGCGTGCCGGGCACCGGAGGGCGCCGGCCCCCCGACGAGGGCAGCCACCGAATTGACAAGAAGCGCGGGGCCCGACGGCGATACGATCGGTCCATGCGCCCCTCGTGTCGGTCCTCGCTCGTCTCGTTCCTTGCCCTGCTCCTCGTCGCCTGCGGCGGCGGCTCTTCCTCGGGGAGGGACTCGAGGGAGGGCCGGGGCGGCGGGAGCGCCCTGACGCGGGCGCCCTTTCCAGACCGGGAGGCCACGAGCCAGCTCGCCGCCCGCCACGCCTCCGAGGACATGTTCGGTGGCGATACGGCGCTGGTGCCCTTCCCATGGGTGGTCGCCGACGTCCCGACGAGCCCGACGCCCATCCCACACCGGCGCGAGGGCGTGGCCGGGGATCTGCTCGCCGCAAGCGTCGAGCCCTTCGAGAACCTGGTCGCGAACGACGCGCTGCGTTGCGTGGCCGGGGCCCTCGCCCGGGCAACGCTGGAGAGCGGCGGCAAGGCGCCGGAGTCCGCCTACCGGCGCTACGCGCTCGCCGAATGCGGCGCACCCAGCGGCGGCGTCGCGACCCAGTGGTACACGTTCTCGGTCACCGACGGCGCGCCGAGCTCATCGCAGGGCGAGACCGGCGGCGCGTCCTTCCGGGAGGTCATCGGCGAGCGCATGCCCGGGGCCATCGGGGTGGGCTACGCGAGCGAGGGGAGCACGGGGGTCGCGCTGCTCGCGATGGTCGAGCCCGCGCTCCGCCTCGACGAGGTCCGCCCCGTCGCCGACGCCCAGGGCCGCGTGCAGGTGCGCGGAGAGGTGCTCTCGCCGGAGGTCACCTGGGTTGGCGCGGCCATCAACCAGGGCGCGCTGGCGACGGCGGACTGCCAGATCGCCGACACGGTTCCCTTGCCGCGCTTCTGGCTGACCTGCCCCATGGGCGCGACGGATGCGGAGGCGCGCATCTCGCTCCGCGTGCTCGACGGCGGCGACTTCCTCGCGCGCGAGCTCGTGAGCCTCACGGCCCGAAAGACCGCGAGCGCCGAGGCGCTGCGCGAG
>JBCDGX010000131.1:0-10850 GCA_038750805.1 Myxococcota bacterium | reverse complement strand
TTCGCCGCGCGTCGTTCCTCGACGCCGATCGGCGGCGGCAGCGCCCCGGCGGGCGGCCAAGGCACGGGCAGCGCGCGGGCCTCGATGGCGAAGCGCGCGCTCAACGCGTCGGCGAGGGAAGGCGCCACGGCCGCGACGGCCCCGGCCCCCACGGCCAGCGCGTCGAGCCTCGCTCCGAGGATCTCGAGCGGAGCCGAGAGCCGGGCGGGCGCGTAGCTCGGCAGCTCGGCGTCGAAGCGCGTGTGCGCGACGTAGGCCACGTTGGGCACGCGGGCCGCCCGGGCGACGAGCGCGGCCTCGACACTGTGGGCGACGACGAGCGCCGGGGCGCGCCGCCGCACGAGCGCTCGCAGCGCCGCGACCGCGCGGAGGTCGAGCGCGACCTTCGCGAAGCTCGGTCCACTCCTCAGCGAGCGTGCCCGGGGCCAATCCGGGACCCGGTGGACCGGCACGGCGGGCGCTCGTCCCTCGCCGTGGGCGTAGGCGAGCAGCTCGGGCGCATCGCCGGAGGCGCGGAGCGCTTCGAGCATTGCGCCGATCAGCGCCTGGGTGCCCTGGGGCGACGGGAAGGGCTGGCAGGCGACGTGGAGCGTCCTCACGGACGCCTCAGCGGCCGTAGAGCTTGCGCGTCTGCCGGGTCACGAGCTGCACGGCCGTACGCCGCGGGAGCAGCCGCCCCATGAGCGCGCCGGCCAGCTTGTTCGCCCGGCCAGGCACGAGCACCGGGCCCTCCTGGAGACGGGCGAAGGTCTCCTCGACGACCTCCTCGGGGCGCTGCGCCATGAGGTTCTCCCGCGTGGCGAAGGCCTCGTAGCCCGGCGTCTTCGTGGCGCCCGCGCAGCACGCGAGCACGTCCACGCCGCGGTCCCGGAGCTCCTCCCAGAGCCCCTCGCCGAACACGCGCCCGAAGGCCTTGGTCCCGGCGTAGCTCGCGACGCAGCCCGTCCCCTGGAAGCTCGCCAGGCTGCTCATGAGCACGATGCCGCCGCGCCCGCGCTTCGCCATGGCGCCGCCGAAGGCGTGGGTGAGCGTGAGCAGCGCGCGCACGTTCACGTCGACGGCGCGGAGGTGGTCCTCGACGGGCACCTCGAGGAAATCGCCCTTCGGCACGTAGGCCGCGTTGTGCACGAAGAGGCCAACCTCGCGGCGCACGACGGCGCGGCGGGCCACCTCTTCGAGCATCGGCCCGGCGAGGTCGAGGGGCACGGCGACGGCCTCGACGCCGTGCTGGGCCCGGATGTCGCTCGCGATGCGCTCGAGGAGCTTCCCGCGCCGCGCGGCGAGGATCACGTTCAGTCCGCGCGCGGCGGCCGCGTACGCGAAAGCCTCGCCCAGCCCTTCGGACGCGCCCGCGATGAAGCACCACGGGCCGTAGCGCGACCGAAAAAAGGCGTCGTTCATGTGGGGGAGCCGCCGGGCGGCGGGGCCTCAGTCGACGGCCGGCATCTGCACGAGGAACTGACCCTCGACCGTGTCGGTGCCGTCGTTCACCGCGAAGGAGAGCTCGTAGTGCACCTGCATCTCGTCGCCGATGTTCACGACGTCGAGCACGGCGAGCTCCGCCGGCTGCTCGAACACCCAGGCCTCGGCCTCGGGACCGGTGCAGCCGAGGATGACGCCCCCGGCGCGGCCGCCGTCGGCGTCGACCATGGTGCCCGTGGAGGTGGCCACGAGGCGTACGTCCTCGGAGGTCCAGCCGGGCTGGATACCGTGAATGTCGAAGGAGGCCTCGACGACCTGGCCGTCGGTGCCGCGCGCGCGGACGTCGAGCATCCAGCCGTCCGGCGTGCACCAGCCCTCGGCGTGCACGCTCTGGTCGTCGACGGTGATGCCGGCGAGCTCGCCGGACATGGTCACGTCGTGCACGAGCAGGGGCGCGGTCGCGCCTTCGGGCATCTCGACCCAGCTGCAGCCAGCGAGGGCGATCAGGGTAATGACGAGCGAGCGCGCGAGCATGGAAGCCTCCCGCGGAGAGCATCACCCCAGGAAGCGGCCGGCGCAAACGCTCGTGGCGAAGATTCGCGAGGGCCACACTGACCCGCCGGCGGAAGCTAAGGCGCCGACTCCGGACGCGCATTGACCCCGGAGACCAGGCTCGCGAATCTCTCGGACCATGCGGCATGGGCCAGGTGGAGCGTGCGGCGTCTTGAGCCTCTCGGCCGTGCTCGTTGGCCTCAGCGCCTGCGGCGGGGGCGGCGGCACGCCCGCGGACGGTGGGCTCGTGCTGCCGGACGGGGGCGCGGACCCCACCTTTCCGGCGCCCCCGGAAGCGCCACGCATCCCGTGGCTCGAGGCCGGCGTCCCGCCCATCGCCGCCCCCGACATCCCGTGGCTCGAAGCCGGCGTCCCGCCCATCGCGCCCGTTGCCTGGGACTGCCCGGAAGGCTGGCGGGAGGCGAGCGAGGACGACCTCACCACCTGCGAGCCCTACCCCGAGGACGGCCCCGAGGCCTGTCCGCCCGGGCAGGCGCACTTCCCTGGTGAGCCAGGCTGCACCTGGGTCGGCCGCGCCTGCGCCGACGGGCGCTTCGCCGACGCGAGAGACCTCGGCGCCGCGCCCCTCGTCCACGTCGACGCAGCCGCTACGGCCCCCGGCGACGGCAGCGCCGACGCGCCCTTCACGACGCTCGTCGACGCCTTCGACGCCGCCGTTCGCGGCACGACCCTGCTCCTCGCCGCCGGCGACTATACGGTCGACCGCCCCTGGCCGAGCGGCGTTTCCGTGCGCGGCCGCTGCGCGAGGGACACGCGGCTCATGACGACCACCGAGGCCGCCATCGTCAGCGCCGTGGACCTGGCCGCCCCGGTCACCCTCGAGGACCTGACGCTCGGCCCCGCCGACGTGCCCGCCCTCGTCGCCCGGGGCTCCGAGACCGCAGTCTCGGTCCGCGGGCTCCTGCTCCCGGGGACCCGCGCGACGGACGCGGCCGGCGGCGCGCTCACGGTCCAGGACGAGGCGACCGTCACGGGCGAGGCCGTCGTCGTCCGGGACACCCGCGCGCGGCCGAGCGACGGGAGCTTCGGCGTCGGGCTCCGCGTCCATCGCGGCGGCCGGCTCACGCTCGACCGGGTGCTGGTCACGGCCAATCGCAACCTCGGCGTCTTCGTGGGCCGGAGCGGTACCGAGCCTCCCGAGGAACCCGGGACCCCAGCCGCCGAGGTGGTGCTCCGGGACGTCGCCGTCCGCGACACACTGGCCCGGGAGAGCGACGGGGCTGGCGGCCGGGGGGTCAGCGTCCAACTCGGCGCCCGCCTCACGCTGGCGCGGGGGTTCGTGGAGGGCAATCGCAGCGTCGGCGTGTTCGCGGGGGGAGCCCGCGCCGAGGTCCAGCTCAACGACGTCGTGGTGCGCGACACGAAGGCCCAGGAGAGCGACGGGGCTGGAGGCTGGGGGCTCGGCGTTGTGGCGGGCGCGCGCCTCGCCCTTGCTCGAGGGCTCCTGGAGGGAAATCGTGACGTAGGCGTGTTCGCCCTCGATGCCACGACCGAGGTCCAGCTCGACGATGTCGTCGTTCGAAACACGTTGCCACAGGAGAGCGACGGGGCTGGAGGCCGGGGGCTCAACGTCCAGACCGGCGCGCGCCTCACGCTCGTGCGGGGGCTCGTGGTGGGCAATCAAGAGGTTGGCGTGTCCGCAGGGGGAGCCGAGGCCGAGGTCCGGCTCGAAGACGTCGTCGTGCGCGACACGCTGCCGCGGGAGAGCGACGGGACCCTCGGCCGGGGGCTCAACGTCGAGTTCGGCGCGAGTCTCACGTTCGCGCGAGGGCTCGTGGTGGGCAATCGCGAGCTTGGTGTGTCTGCTCTGGGCGCCGGGACCGAGGTCCAGCTCGACGACGTCGCCGTGCGCGACACACGGCCCCGGGAGAGCGACGGGACCCTCGGCCGGGGGCTCAACGTCGAGTTCGGCGTGAGTCTCACGCTGGCGCGGGGGCTCGTAGAGGGCAATCGCGAGTTTGGCGTGTTCGCGGCGGGCGCCGAGACCGACGTCCAGCTCGACGATGTCGTCGTGCGCGATACCCAGGCCCAGGAGAGCGACGGGGCTCGAGGCCTTGGGCTCACCGCGGTGGCTGGCGCGCGCCTCACGCTCGCGCGGGGGCTCGTGACGGGCAATCGCGAAGCTGGCGTGTTCGCTACAGGCGCCGAGACGGAGGTCCAGCTCGACGATGTCGTCGTTCGAAACACACTGCCAGTGGAGAGCGACGGGACTGACGGCCGGGGGCTCCACGTCCAGCTCGGCGCCAGCCTCAAGCTCGTGCGCGGGATCGTGGAGGGCAATCGCAGCGGCGGCGTGTTGGCGGGGGGAGCCGGGGCCGAGGCCCAGCTCGACGACGTCGTCGTGCGCGACACACTGCCCCGGGAGAGCGACGGGACTGACGGCCACGGGCTCACCGCGGTGGCTGGCGCGCGCCTTACGCTGGAACGCGGGCTCGTGGAGGGCAGTCGCGAGTATGGCGTGTTCGCCCTCGATGCCACGACCGAGGTCCAGCTGGACGACGTCGTCGTGCGCGACACGCGGGCCCGGGAGAGCGACGGCACCGGAGGCCGTGGGCTCAGCGTCCAGACCGGCGCGCGCCTCACGCTCGCGCGAGGGTTCGTGGAGGGCAATCGCGAGCTTGGCGTGTTCGCGGCGAGCGCCGAGACCGAGGTCCAGCTCGTCGATGTCGTCGTGCGCGATACACTGCCCCGGGAGAGCGACGGGGCTCGAGGCCGGGGGCTCAACGTCCAGACAGGCGCGCGCCTCAGTCTCCTTCGGGGCGTGGTGGCCGAGAGCCACGAGGCCGGAATCTTCGCCATGGGCGCGGCCGAGCTCGTCCTCGCGGACGTGCGCGTCACCGACTCCCGCTCACCGAGCTGCGAACCGGACTGCCCGGAGGGCGTCTTGCCGGGAACGAGCCTGATGGTGTCTGCCGCCTCGGCCACCCTCGACCGCTTCGCGCTCGAGCGCAGCGACGTCTGCGGGGTGCAGCTCATTGGCGACAGCGACCTCACGCTTCGGAACGGTCTCGTCGAAGACCACCCCATCGCCGTCTGCCTTCAGTCCCCCGGCTACCCGCTTCAGCGCCTCACGGAGAACGTCGTCTACCGGGACAACGACACCCGCGTCGAAGCCACCACCTTCGAGGAGCCCGCCTTGGCGGACGTCGTGGGGCCGGTGGACCCCTGACGCGCCTGACTCCCAACGCGCGTTGACCCCTGAGCCCGGGCTCGCGAGTCTCTCGGACCATGCGTTGTAGTCCAGGTGGAGCGCGCGGGGCCCTGGGCCTCGCAGCCGCGCTCGTTGGCCTGAGCGCCTGCGGCGGGGGCCGCAGCATGCCGGCGGACGGTGGGCTCGTGCTCCCCGACGGCGGCGTCGATCCTTCCATGCCGACGCTCCCCGAAGCGCCCCGCATCCCGTGGCTCGCGGCCGGCGTGCCGCCCATCGCCTCGCCAGAGATTCCATGGCTCGACGATGGCTCTTCGCCGGTAGTTTGGGACTGCCCCGAGGGATGGCGAGAGGTGACGGAAGGTGACGTCACGACCTGCGACCCCTACCCCGCGGAAGGGCCTGACAGGTGCCCGGCCGGGCAGGCGCATTTCCCCGGCGAGCCGGGCTGCACGTGGCTCGGGCGCCCGTGCGGGGAGGGGCGCTTCGCCGACGCGAGCGACCTCGGGGAGACGCCCCTCGTGTTCGTGGACGCTGCGGTGACCGCCGAGGGCGATGGCAGCGCCGAGGCCCCCTTCACGACGCTCGCCGAGGGTCTCGGTGCGGCATCGAGCGGTACGACCGTGATGCTCGCTTCCGGCGACTACGAGGTCGACCGCCCATGGCCCAGCGGCGTCTCCGTCCGCGGCCGCTGCGCCCGGGACACCCGGCTAACGACCACTACGCAGCCCGCCATCGTGAGCGCCACGAACCTCGTGGCCCGGGTCACGCTCGAGGATCTCACCCTCGGCCCGGCGGACGTCCCGGCACTCGTCGTCCGCGGCGAGGCCACCATGGTCTCGATCCACGCGCTGCGGCTGACCGGTACCCGAGCCCACGACGACGCGGGAGGCGCGCTCACGGTTCAGGACAACGGGACCGTCAGCGGGGAGGCCCTCGTCGTCCGAGACACGCGTGCGCGGCCGAGCGACGGCCGCTTCGGCGTCGGGCTACGCGTGCATCGCGGCGGGCGGCTCACGCTGGCCCGCACCTTGGTCGAGGCCAATTGCACCGCTGGCGTCGTCGTCGGCCGAAGCCTCGCCGAGTCTCCCGAGGCACCGGGGACCCCGGCCGGCGAGGTCGCGCTGAGCGACGCCGTCGTCCGTGACACCCGCGCAGTCGAACGCGACGGGAGCTCGGGGCTCGGCATCACCGTGCAATTCGGCGCCAGGCTTCGTCTCGAGCGCGCGCTCCTCGAGGGCAACCGCACCCTCGGCATCCTGGTCCGCGACGCGGGAAGCCGGGCCACGCTGACGGACGTCGTCGTCCGTGACACGCGGCCTCAGGAGAGCGACGGCTCCTTCGGCCGCGCCCTCGACGTCGAGACCGGTGCCCGCCTCGAACTCACGCGCGGCCTCGTCGAGCGCAACCACGACGTCGGCATCTTCGCGTTCGGCGCGGAAACCAACGTCGAGCTCGTCGACGTGGTCGTGCGGGACACGCTCCCGCGCCAGAACGACGGGACGGGCGGGGGCGGCGTCGGCGTCCAGGCCGGCGCGAGCCTCGGCATCACCCGCGGCCTCGTTCAGAGCAATCGCGAAGTGGGCCTTCTGGTCGCCGGCGCCGGGACGCGGGTCCGGCTGACAGATATCGTCGTTCGCGACACCCTCGCGCAGTCGAGCGACGAAGCCTCGGGGCTCGGGCTGGACGTCTTCGACGGGGCGCACCTCCATCTCGAGCGTGCTCTGGTGCAGCGCAATCGAAGCGTCGGCGTGTCCGCCTCGGGTGCGGAGACCGAGCTGGACCTCGTCGACGTCGTCGTTCGCGACACCCTTGCTCAGATGGGCGACGGGACTCTCGGGCGCGGGCTCAGCGCCCAGTCCGGCGCGCAGCTCCGGCTCCTCCGCGCACGGGTGGAGAGCAATCGGGAGGTCGGCCTGTTCGCGGGCGCGGGTACGCACGTCGAGCTTGCGGATCTCGTCGTCCGGGACACGCAGGCTCGGGAGCGCGATGGCGTGGGTGGCTGGGGCCTGAGCGTCGAGCTCGGCGCGCGCCTCCGCCTCGAGCGCGCGCTCTTGCAAGGCAATCGGGAGGTGAGCGTGTTCGCTGGAGGGTCCGGCACCCAGGTCGAGCTCGCCGATCTCGTCGTCCGGGGCACGCGGGCTCGGGAGCGCGACGGCGTCTTGGGACGCGGCATCGTCGCCCAGTCCGGTGCGCGGCTGACGCTGGTGCGGGGTGACGTGAACGAGAGCGTCGAGGCCGGGATCTTCGCCTCGGGAGCGGCGGAGCTCGATCTGACGGACGTGCGGGTCACGGAGACGCGCGCGCCGCGCTGCGGCTCCGATTGCCCGGTCAGCGTGGCGCCGGGAACGGGCGTGACCGTCTTCGCGGCCACGGCCGTTTTCGACCGCATCGCCTTCCAGGGAAGCGCGGCCTGCGGCGTGCAGATCTTTGGAGACAGCGACCTCCGCCTCCGAAACGGTCTCGTCGAAGGCCATCCCATCGCCGTCTGTCTGGAGACCTCCGGGTACCCGCTCCAGCGCCTGACCGAGAACGTCCTCTACCGGGACAACGACACGCGCGTCGAGGCCACCCGTTTCGAGGAGCCCGATGTTCCCACCGCTCTGGCGCTGCCGTAGAAGCCGCAGCGGCAGGCTGGCTCGTGTTGTAGGCGCTGGGCAGGGGTCCGATACTCAAAGGGTGACAAGGGAAGCCGGGAGACTGCTCAGCCTTCTGGGCCTGATCGCAAGTGCGTGCGGGGGCCCGGGAGAAGGCACCGACGCCGGTGTCGACGCGGGCGCGTTCGCCGACGCGTCGACGCGGCTCCCAGACCTCGACTGGCTCGAGGAAGGCGTCCCGCCCGTCGACATCCCCTGGCTCGAAGCCGGCGAGCCGCCCATCGAAGCGCCGCGCATTCCCTGGCTCGAAGCCGGTGTGCCGCCCATCGACTGGCCCTGCCCCGAGGGCTGGCGGCAGGTCGATGACCCGAGCGGCGTGAGCCTCTGCGAGCCGTATCCGGAAGGCGGGCGGCAGGAGTGCGAAGCCGGGGAGTTTCATCCGCCCGGCGAGCCCGGCTGCCGGCCCCTTGGCGCCGCGTGCGGCGAGGGGCCCTTCGCGGCGCTCGGCGAGCTCGACCCGGCGAGCGTGCGCTACGTCGACGCCTCGCGCGAAAGCGGTGACGGCTCCCTTGCGGCGCCCTACCCAAGCCTCGCTTCCGCGCTGGACGCCGCGCCGCCCTCCGGAACCACGCTGCTGCTCGCCGCCGGCACCTACGTCGTCGACCGCGCCTGGCGACGGGGCCTGTCCGTGCGCGGGCGCTGCGCCGGCCTGACGTCGCTCGTCGCCCAGGAGGGCGCGACTCGGAGGGCCGTCATCGACGCTGCCGAAGGAGAGGAAGGGTTCGCGCTCGAGGACGTGACGCTTGGCCCGGCAGCCGTCGGCGGCGTGGCGCTCTGGGGCGAAGGCGGACTCGTCACGCTCCGCGGCGTTCGCATCACGGCGACGACCGACCGCGGCCTCTTCGTGACCCACGGCGCCCAAGCGGACGCCACGGACCTGGTGATCGACGATACGGGAGCCCCGGGAGGTCCGCCGAACGTCGACACGCAGGGTCTCGGCCGCGGCCTCGAGGTGGCCGGGGGTGCGATGCTGGACGCGCGGCGCGTGTTGCTCGACCGCAACCGAAGGCAGGGAGCCATCGTCCAGGGGGAAGGCTCCCGGCTCACGCTTGAGGATGCGACCATCGCGAACACCCGCTCGCGCCAGCACGACGGCCTCTTCGGCGAGGGCGTTCTCGCATCTGTAGGCGGACGCCTCGTCCTTCGCAGGACCCTGCTTACTCGGAATCGCTTTCGGGGGTTGCGCGTCAGGAGCGGCTCGCTCGACGTGCCCGTCGGCACGGCCGGCACCGCCGAGCACCTCGTCGTCCGTGGAACGGAGTTATCCGAGGAGTGGGGCATCTCAAGCGACCCGTACCCGTTGGGCATCGAGAGCATCGGCCCGGGCGCGTCGCTCTCGGTAGAGTGGTCCCTCATCGACCGGAACCGCGCGAACGGCATGGGCGTGGCCACCGGTGCCGCCCTAAGCGTCGCCGATGCTGTGATTCGCGACGTCGTGCCCACTGCGGGGGCACCTTTCGGGAACTTCGGTGCGTTGGTCAGCGGACGCGGCACGCTCACTTTCGAACGGGTGTTGACCGAGCGCCACTTCAACTCGGGAGTCCTCGTCGAGGAGGAAGGCCGGGCGACGCTCGTCGATGTCGCCGTACGCGAAATGCTCGGGAGGGACGGGATCGCCGGGCACGGGATAGCGGTGCAATCCGGCGGCCGCCTGAGCTTGGAGCGCGGCCTGATCGCCGACTGCCTCGACTACGGCGTCAGCGCGATCACTGACGGCGTCGCGGAGCTCAGGGATCTCGTGGTCACCGGCGTCCGCGGGCGACCGCCGGACGAGGATGGCAACTTCGCGGGCGCTGGCCTTGTCACGGGTCGCGGCGGTGCGCTCACCCTCGAACGCGGATTCTTGTTCGCGAATCGGGGCTACGGAGTCGCCACCATCGATGGCTCGGTGACTCTTGGAGACGTGCGCGTCGAGGACACGCGGGTGGTCTCCGGAGCGTCACGCGGAGGTATCGGCCTCCATGCCAACGCGGGCTTCATGGGCATCAACGGCGCGGTCATCGAGGGGAGTCACGAGACCGGCCTGCTACTGCTCTCGTCCGCCACCGCGGACCTCAGCGACTTGGTCGTGCGCGACACGCAGGGTCTTCAGGACGGCCCGCTGCGCCTCGGCACGGGGATCTTCTTGGGTGGCGGCGCACGCACGGACCTCAGGCGCGCGCTCGTGGAAGGCAACCGGAGTGTCGGCATCGTCGTCGTCGAGGAGCGGTCGAACGCGGCGATCTCCGACTCGATCGTTCGCGACACGGAGAGCGAATCGCTCAACGGACGCTTCGGGCTCGGCATCCTGACCCAGGACGGCGGCGCGGCGGAGCTCGCTCGCGTTTTGGTCGCGGGCAGTCGCGGGGCGGGGATCAGCGCGGATGCAGGCCGGCTGACGCTGACGGACGTTGCCGTCGTCGGCACCCGAGACGAAGCATGCCGCCCGGACTGCAACGAGATCATCGCCACCTCCAGCCTTCGGGCCCGCCGGCGCTCCACGGTCAACGCGATGGGCTTCCGCCTGGCGGGCGGGCCGGCCACCACCTGCGGCCTCCAGCTGGGGGACGGGGCGGACGTGTTCCTCTCGTCGGGAGTCGTGGAGCAGCACGGTCTCGGTGTGTGCCTTCAAAGCCCGGGCTACCCACTACGGCGTCTCCTTGACGACGTGGCCTACATCGACAGCGGGACACCGCCCGTCGAGAGCACGCGCTTTGCAGATCCCCGTCCGGTGGACTTCCTTCCCCCACCGCCGGATCCACTGCCCTGACGACGTGCGCCTCGGCTCCACCCGAGCGTCATGAGCTCGCGCGGCGGGGGCGGCGGCATGCCCACGGACGGTGGGCTCGTGCTTCCAGACGGCGGCGTCGCCCCCTCCATGCCGACGTAGTCGAACGCCACGACGTGGGCGTCTGTCTCCAAAGCCCGGGCTATCCGCTGCGGCGCCTGGTGGACGGCGTCGCCTTCATCGACAGCGGCACGCCTCCCGTCGAGAGCACGGGTCTCGCCGTTCCGGACCCGAGCCGGCTCGTCCTGCCGTCGCTGCCCGCCGTCCCTCCCTGAGTCGGACA
>JBCDGX010000130.1:0-10856 GCA_038750805.1 Myxococcota bacterium | reverse complement strand
GGCCACGGTGGCGGGTCGCCCTGGCAACACCCTGACGGTCTCGACCGCGCGCGCGCGGCCGCGTCGGGCTGGCCAACGCCAGCCCGTCTGCCGCGGCAGCGTGCCGCGTCGCCGTCAGGCGACGTCTGCGAAGCGGGACGCCGCGGGGGCGACCACGTCGTTCGCGGCGGGCGCGATGGAGACGCCGGTCCCCATCACCATCGGCGAGACCGTCGAGGCGAGGGCCATCATCGCGTAGCGATCTCGGCCCTGGCCATCGAGCGTGATGATGCCGGCGCCCGCGGCGACCATGGGCGCCGTGAGCGCCCGAAGGACCAGCGAACGCGCTGAAATCGCTTCGGAATCCGTGCGACCGCCGCCGACGAGGACCGCCTGGTCGACGGCGCCACCGTCCTCCTCGAGGGCCGCGACGCGGGCGCGGACGCGCATCGCGAGGTCGCCCACACTCTCGCCCGGCTCCTGCACGACCACCGCGACGTCCGGCGTCGAGCGCTGGAAACGCTCGACCCACGTCGCCCAGTCGCCACCGCGCTCGGCGATGACGAAGGACGTCGGTTCGGGGTTCGGGGCGGTCATGGGAGGTCTCGGAGAGAAGAACGTCGGAGGCTGGATTCGATTCGCGGGAGGGCCGCCAAAGGGTCTTGCCCGTGAACTATGCGAACGCCGTGCCAGTGTTATTTGGAGTCGGTTGCTCGAAGGGATGGATGCGTTCGGGGGTCGGAAGCTTGGGTGGCCAGTGGGGTGGTCACCCGTCGTGGCCATTGCATTGGCCGCCGAGAACGGGCGTTGCGGCTCCCGCGGGCTCGGACTGCAGACGCCGAAGTCCCGTCTAAGTTTCGGCAGACCGCACGTTATTTTCAGAGTTTCCTCACGACGGGACGCCGGACGCCTGTCCGGCGCCCGGTCGGGTGACCGGACGCGGTTGACGCTGGGGGGTGTCGTGCTAGCCCCACGCTCCGGCGCGGCGCACGCCCCCGGGCGGGCGGTGGTCGGGGCCGTTAGCTCAATGGCAGAGCAGCGGGCTTTTAACCCGACGGTTGCAGGTTCGAGCCCTGCACGGCCCACCGGAGCGTGTCGTACGCTCCGCCCCAGTCCCCATCGTCTAGTGGCCCAGGACCCCGGCCTTTCACGCCGGTAACGCGGGTTCAAACCCCGCTGGGGACGCCCTAGCTCCTTAGACTCCGTATCTTTCACCCTCCCCGGTGTCCCGCGCCCCTGGCGCCGCGTGCTCGCGGCGCGCGCGAGCCAGCGGGGAGGGGGAGCGCCTCGCAGCCGTCCGCGGCGCGCGAGAAGCGCGTCGGACCCCGGCGAAGCCTCTCGGGGCGGCCTCGTGCCGTTCGAGCATGCGCCGGACCGAGGAGAGTCGCAGAGCCGGGGAGGTCTCAGCTCCCACGCTCGGACTTCGGCCCCCAGAGAGTGGGAGTACGCTCGTCCGCATGGCCTCGCTGGTTCGCCCCGTCGCGACTCGCGACCTCGATGGCTGGCCCACGAAGCGGCTGCTCGCTCTGCGGACGCGGCTGCTCCGCTGCGAAGCGTCCCTCGAGGAGAGCGACGTCCAGGACGCCTCCGAGCTCGACCCCGCCCTGATTCGCTTCAAGGACGACCCGCGCTGGCGGCCTCTCTACGATGCCGTGATCGCCCGGCTCGACGAGCGGGAGCACGTGCCCTCGGGCGCCGAGCGTGCGGAGCAGCGTCGGCGCCGCGGGAGCCCCACGCGGGGCCGTGGCGGAGAGCGCCCGGCGAAGCGCCGCAGGTCCTGAGCGAGCCGGACCCGGAGGTCGTCCGCCGAAAGCGCTTCCGCGTCACCCCGGCGGATAGACCCCCACGAGCTCCGCCACCACCTGGTCCGTCCCTGCGAACGCCGCGTCGCCGCCCGCGTTCGTCACCACGAGGTACGCCCGCCCGCCCCCCGGCACGAGCCAGGCGTTCGCGAGGTTCAGAAGGTTGCTGCCGACGTGGTTCAGCGCCGTGCCTCCGGCCCAGGAGGCGTTCACCACGAGCCAGCCGTAGGCGTAGTCCGGGCCCTCGGCCGGGGCCGCGAAGCCCGGACCCGCCTGGAGGCGCATGAAGGCCGCCTCGGGAA
Organism: Myxococcota bacterium; assembly: GCA_038750805.1. Taxonomy (GTDB): domain Bacteria; phylum Myxococcota_A; class Polyangia; order Polyangiales; family Houyiibacteriaceae; genus CALCTH01. Next base: position 8,773 of record JBCDGX010000130.1, on the reverse strand, counting down.
GCAGGCCCGTGTCGCCTCTCGCGCCCCGGAGGTGAAGCGCGACGAAGGCCGACCAGTCCTCGAGCGTGCAATGCACCGTCCCCGCGGGGCTGGCCGCCGGCGGGTTGTCCGCCTGCGGGCCCGGAGGCACCGGCTCGCCACCGCGGTGGCCCCAGGGCGCGTCGACGCTGCCCGCGGACGCCGCCGGACCGAAGCCGCACGAGTCCATGCCGAGCGGCTGGAAGAGGCGCGTCGCCGAGAGCGACTCGAAGGGCGCGCCCGCCGCCTGCTCCAGCAGGGCCCCGGCCAGGATGTACCCGGCATTCGAGTAGCGGAACGCGCTCCGCGGCGGGACTGCCGGCGGCGCCGTCAGGAGCGCCTCCGCGACCCAGAGACGCTCGTCCATCAGGGGCTCGCGGGCCTCCCAGAGCCGGTCCCAGACGTCCGCGCGCTCGCGCGCCAGGCTGCCCGTCAGGCCCGCGCGATGCGTCAGCAGCTCCACCAACGTCACGTCCGCGAACGCCGGGTCCATGCGCGCGGCCAGCGTGGGGAAGCCCTCGGCCAGCGTCGTCTCCCAGCGAAGCGTGCCGTCCTCGACGAGGAGCGCCGCGAGCGTCGCGGTCATCGCCTTACCGTCCGAGCCGAGGTGCCAGCGGTCGCCCGCCGTGACCGGTTCGTCCCCGCCTCTCCGGCGCTGGCCCACGGCCCCCAAGGCGAGCAGGCCCTCGTCCACATCCACCACCGCCGCAGCGAGCGCAGGAAGCGAGTTGGCCGCGCGGATGGGCTCCAGCAGAGGGGCGAGCTCGTCGCGCCCGTCGCCGCCGTCCACGGGCATGCCGCCATCCCGCGGCGTGACCACCTCACCCGTCTCGCTGCCGCCGCACGCCGCCAGCGCCAGCACCGCGGTCCATATCGTGCTCTTCTTCATGGTTTCCGTCCTCCGGTCGCGATCTCGCGCGACCCGCGCTGCCTCATCTCCCCTCAGGCCGCCTCGTCACCTGCCCCGGCGAAGCGAAGCACCACCCGCCCGAAGCGCGCGCGGTCCTCGCTCCGGGCCACCGCCGCGCGCCAGGCATCCAACGCGAACACCGAGTCGACGACAGGCTGGAGCTGCCCCGTCCTCGCGAGCTCCGCGATCTCCTCGAGTCGCCGCGCGTCGCCACGGTCGACCATCAGCCACTTGGCCGCAGGACGGAGGAGGACGTCGCGGAGGTGCCGGACGGGATCGGCTGGGACGAAGGAGCCAGCGGGCGCCAGAAGGTGCTGGACCCCCGCGAGCGACGCCGTGTTCGAGAAGTCGAGCACGGCGTCGAATGCGCCCTGCAACTCGCTCAGGGACGTCGTTCGGTAGTCGACGAGGCGATCCGCGCCGAGGGCCTCCAGACGCGCCAGGTGAGCTCCCGACGCCACCGCCGTCACCCGAGCGCCGATCCGTTGTGCGAGCTGGACCGCCATCACGCCGACGCCGCCCGACGCGCCGAGGACCAGCACCGCCTGCCCAGCTTCGACGCGCGCGACGTCGTGCAGCGCCACCAACGCGGTCTGCGCGCCGAGCGGAAGCGCCGCCGCCTCCGCCAGCGTCAGCTCAGGCGGCACCCGGGCAAGCTGGCTCTCCGGGAGGACCACGTACTCGGCGTGGGGCTTGAGCCCGGTCACCATGTTCACGTAGCCCATCACGCGATCGCCCCGATGGAAGGCCTGACCGTCCGCGTCGACCACGCCGGCGAACTCGAGGCCCGTCTCGACCTGGCTCGACACCCGCGCCAGGGAGCGCGCCAGGCGCACGAGCGGATGCCGCGCGAGCGAGACTTCGTGGGCGTTCACGGACGACGCATGCACGCGGACCCGCACGCTGCCAGGCACGGGCTCGGGGACCAGGAGGTCGCCCCGCAACGCGACGCGGTCCCCCTCCAAGACGAGGCCTCGCATGGTGGAGGGCGCCGGAGGGGGCGACGGAGGAGGCATCGACGCCTCGGGCGCCGGCGAGGAAGACGTGAATTCGAACATGGGGATCTCCAGAGCGATGGCTGTGCGTCAGCGGGGCATCCCGAGCGCGGGCTCGCTGCGATGGGCCGAGCGCGCAGCCGCGAGCTCGGCGAAAGAGGCCTCGAGGCGCCGGTGCCCCATGGCCGGGGCGACGGCGCCTTCGGCGTTGACGTAGTGAAAGCCGCCGAGCAGCGCGGCGAGGTTGCGGTTGAAGGGCGCGGTCACGGTGCTCGCCGCCCGAAGCAGGCCCAGGGGAAGCGCCGCGAAGCGCGCCGGCCGGTCGAGCGCATCGAAGGCGAGCTGACCGATCTCCCGCATGGTGAGGACCTCGGGCCCGCCGACGTCGAACTCCGCGGGGAGGGGTTCCATGGCCAGGAGCCGCACGACCTCCTCCGCGACGTCGGCGCCGTGCACGGGATTGACCTCGGCGTCGCCCTCCCCGAAGAGCCACACGCGCCGCTGCAAGGCCATGCGGAAGAACTCCTCCATGTCGTTGAAGAGCCCCGTCGGACGGATCACCGTCGCCTGGAGCGGTGACTCCCGGAGCCGGTCCACGACCTGCTCCTTCGCCTCGAAGAGCTCCACCTGGCTGCGGTGCGTCGCGGCGCCGAAGACGCTCACATAGAGGAAGCGTGTGGCGCCGGCGCGCTCCGCCTCGGAGAGCAGCGCGAGGTTCGCGTCGCGGTCCACCTGCCAGAACGTCGGTTCGCGTGCGAGCTGGCGGACGCCGAGGGACGTGAAGACAGCGTCCATCCCGTCGCCGAGGCCGGTCAGCGTGTCCGGGCGTGTCGCTTCGCCGACGAAGACCTCATCGAAGGCGTGCGCCGCCGGACCGAGTCGGTCGGCGTCGCGAACGAGCGCGCGCACATAGTGCCCGGCGGCCTTCAGGGCGCGGGCGACGTGGCTCCCCAGGTATCCGGTCGCTCCCGCGACCACGATGCGTTGCTGGTTCTCGGTCATGGCGAGTCTCCTGGCCCATCCCAAAGCAGGAAACGAACCAGGGGCCCGACCCCGTGACATCGCTCGGCTTTCGCGCTGCGCGCGGTGGATGCCCACGAGATGTCACGGCCGCGTCGCGCGATCCCGTGAGATACGACGGGTCATGGTCGACTCCTCCGCGCTCTTCTTCCGCGAGGCGGCGGTGCGCATTTGCGGGCACCTGGACGCGCACGAGAGCCTCGCGCGCTGCCTGCGCTGGCTCCGCGAGCACATGCCCGTGGACCGCATGTTTCTCGAAACCTTCGACGTCGGGACCGGGGCCATGCGGACCATCGCCGAGGCCGACGCGCGGGGCGGGCGCGCCCTCGACACGCTGACTCCGCTCTCCGCGGAGGCCCGCGAGGACATCGAGAGCCGGAGCGGCGTGACGCCCGCGTCGTACCTCATCTTCAACGACGCCCGCTCCGTGCCGGCGGCCGTCGAGATGTACAGGCATCACGGTATCGATCTGAGCTCCGCCGGGATGCTCCTCGTCCTCGGCGCGCCCGACGCGCCCCTCGGCAACGTGGTGTTGATCAGCGATCGCACACGCTACGCGGAGGACGACGCCGAGAAGCTCTCGCCCCTCCGGGAGCTCTTTGCCATCGCGCTCTCGAATGCGATTCAGCACCGCGAGGTCGTCCGCCTCAGCCGCATGCTCGCCGACGACAACCGCTACCTGAAGGAGCAGATCGACGGCCAGGCCGGCCACGACATCGTGGGCGCCGAGACCGGCTTGCGACCGACCATGAGAGCGCTCGAGAAGGTCGCTCCGACCGATAGCGTGGTGCTCCTCCTCGGGGAGACGGGCGTCGGCAAGGACATCCTGGCCCGAGCGCTCCACCGCCTCTCGTCGCGTTCCCAGGGGCCCTTCATCACCCTCAACTGCGGCGCCATCCCCGAGTCCCTCCTCGACGCCGAGCTCTTTGGCTACGAGAAGGGAGCGTTCACCGGCGCCACGGCGCAGCGACGCGGACGCTTCGAGCGCGCCGACGGTGGCACGCTCTTCCTCGACGAGGTCGGTGAGCTGACGCCCGCCGCGCAGGTGCGGCTGCTCCGGGCGCTCCAGAACCGCGAGATCGAGCGCGTCGGCGGCACGGGGCCGGTGCCCATCGACGTGCGCGTCGTGGCGGCCACGCATCGCTCGCTGGAGGCCATGGTCGCCGAGGGTCGCTTTCGCGAGGACCTCTGGTACCGGCTCAACGTCTTCCCCCTCGCCATCCCGCCGCTTCGGGAGCGCGCCGAGGACCTCCCGGCGCTCGTGCGGCACTTCGTCACGACCAAGGCGCGGGCCCTCAAGCTCGGGCCGCCGCCTCCGCTCGCGAGCGGCGCGCTCGCGGCTCTCGAGCGCTACGGCTGGCCGGGCAACGTGCGGGAGCTCGAGCACGTGGTGGAGCGCGCGCTCATCCTCTGCCGCGACGACGGTGCGCTTCACTTCAAGGACGCACTGGGTCCCACGGCGGACCGTGCACCGGCCGACTCCCTCCTTCTCGACGACGTCGTGCGCGCGCACCTCCGGAAAGTCGTGCGGCTGACCGGGGGGCGCATCGAGGGCGCCGGAGGCGCTGCGGACCGCCTGGGCCTGAACGCCAGCACGCTTCGCTCCCGCATGCGGAAGCTCGGCGTGGACTGGCGCTGAGGCTTCGGGCTCAGCCCCCCGCGAGGCGCGCGAGCGCCCGCTCGAGGCCGGCGTCGTGGCTGCGGTCGATGCCGTGCTCGGCGACCACGTCGGGCGGGATGCCCGGGCCCTCGAACCACTCGCCGCTCGGCGTGCGGTAGGCCTCGTTGGCGAGATCGAAGCCGAAGCCGCCCGGGAGCGTCCGCGAGAGCACGTCGGAGAGCGCGCCCTGCGTGGCCTCGCCCACGAGGGTCACGTGGGGCAGCTCGCGCATCATCATCGTGAAGACCTCGGCGGCGCTCACGGTGGCGCGGCTGGTGAGCACGACGACCGGGCCGGTGAAGGCGTTTGCGGTCGGCGCCAGGCGGATCTCGTCGCGTGCGTCGAAGCCGTCGCCGAGCCGCGCCTCCTTCGTGTAGAGCATCCGCTCGCGATCGAGGAAGCGGCGGGCGATCAGCTGGCTCACGGCGTCGTAGCCTCCGCCGTTGCTGCGCACGTCGACGACCATGCCGCGCACGCCCGCGAGCGCCGCGAAAGCGTCCTCGAGCGCAGCCTCCACGGCGTCGAGGTCGGCCTCGAGATCCTCACTCCCGCCGTAGCCGCTCATGCCGTCGACGAGCAGCACGCCGAGGTCGTCCGCCGTGCGGAACCACTTCATGGTGCCGCTCCGGTCCCGGCCCACGGGGCCCGCGGCGTAGCTCTCGCGAAGCGCGGCAATCTCGGCGAGCGCCGCCCCCGTCGCCTCGACGTACGCCGCGTACGCGGCGTCGTTGGTGATGGGACCGTTCTCGCTCACCCAGGCGTCCGTCAGCCGCTCGACGAGCGTCGGGCCCCGGTAGTAGCCGTACTCGTCGTCGCCGGCCGCGATGGCGACGTGGCTGTCCTCGAGGGGCTCGATGAGCGCGAGCAACGCGAGCAGCATCTCCTCATCCGTCGGGGCGTCGCTCAGCGTCGCGCGCACCTCGGCGGCGTGCGCATCCCAGTCGACGCCGCGGGGCTCGAAGCCCACGTAGAGCTCGCGGAAGGTGTCGACGACGAGCTCGAAGTCGGCGCGCGCATCCCGCGCGTAGCCCGCTTCGCCGGCCAGCGGCAGGCGCTGACCCTCGGCGCAGCGTTCGGGCAGCGCGTCGATGCGCCGGTGAAGCGGCCCCTGCTGCATCGCCCCGTGGCGAGCGATGCGCTCCCGGAGGGTCGTTCCCCCCTCCCCGAGTGCCACGTACGCGGCGTCGAAGGGGCCGTCGACGTCGGCCAGGAGGCAGTGCGCGGAGGTCAGCTCGTAGCTCCGCACCTCGTCCTCGCGGACCTCCAGCACGGACCCGTAGGCCTCCGCGAGCCAGACGCCCTGCAGCTCGGCAGCGTTGCTCTCGTCGCCACCGCACGCGGCGAGCGTGAGCGCGGCGGCGAGCGCGAAGCGGGTGAGGCGGGCAGGCGTCATCGGAACGGTAGCGAACGACATGGGAACCTCCGTCATGCGGATTCACCGCCTCTGCCGCGCGAGACCGCCGGGCGTAAACAAGGCCGGCCCGAACGCGCCGCTCCGACGCTCGAGACTCGCCACTCGGCGCGCGCCGCGCCTGGTCGGTCGCGCACGGACGCGCGTTGACCCCCAACATATACACCCGTAAACAATCCCGCATGGAACGCATCAAGCTCGCGTCCCTCGGGGCTCGCTACCGCGGGGAGGCCGACGTGGCGGGCGCATACGACGCCATCGTCATCGGCTCCGGCATGGGCGGGCTCGCGGCGTCCTCGCTGCTCGCGCAGCACGGCGTGAAGGTGCTGCTCCTCGAGCAGAACGACCTCCTCGGTGGCTGCACGCAGGCCTACGAGCGGAAGGGCTACCGATGGAACGTCGGCGTGCACTACATCGGCTCGGTCGGGGGCCCGACGACGACGCGGAAGCTCTTCGACGCGGTCTGTCCCGGCATCGAGTGGGCCCCCCTCCCCGCGGTCTACAACCGCATGGCCATCGGCGAGCGCGTCTACCGCGTCCCCGCGGGTCGCGAGCCGTACCGCGCGATGCTCCGCGAGCACTTTCCGAAGGAGCGCGAGGCCATCGACGCCTATCTCTCGGCCGTCTCGGCGGTCACCCGATCCTCCGTCGGGTACTTCGGCCAGAAGGCCTACCCCGAAGACGCCGTGGCCCCTCGCTACGAGGCGCTGACGGCGGACTTCCACGCGCACTCGGACCGCACGACGGCGGAGGCCCTCGCCCAGCTCACGGACGACCCGGAGCTCCGGGCGGTCTGGACCGCCAACTGGGGCGACTACAGCCTGCCGCCTTCGCGCAGCTCCTTCGCCATGCACTGCATGCTCGTGAAGCACTACCTGGATGGCGCGTGGTTTCCCGTCGGCGGGCCGGTGGCCTTTGCCGCCAAGGCGCTCCCCCTCGTCGAGGTGGCCGGCGGCAAGGTCCTCCGCGCAGCCGAGGTCGCGGAGGTCCTCGTCGAGGGCAAACGGACCGTCGGGGTCCGCCTCCGCGACGGCGTCACGGTTCGGGCGCCGCTCGTCGTCAGCAACGCCGGCGCCCAGAACACGTTCGGCCGGCTCCTCGCTGCCGACGTCGCGGAGCGTCATGGCCTCCGGGACCGGGTCGCCTCACTGAAGGACAGCTACTGCGTCGTCGGCCTGAACCTCGGCCTCCGGGCCACGGGCCGCGAGCTCGGCCTCGACCCGGCAAACGTCTGGGCGCACCCGAGCGCCGACTTCGACGCCAACCTCGACCGGCACCGGCGCGACTTCGAGGCGCCCTTCCCCTGGAGCTTCATCACCTTCCCCTCGGTGAAGGACCCCGACTGGGATCGCGACTACCCCGGGCGCGCCACGGTCGAGATGTTCGGCTACACCTCCTTCGAGCACTTCGAGCGCTGGTCCCATACGAACGTTCGGAACGATGCCTACACCACACGGAAGGAGCGCATCGGCGCGCGGCTCCTCGACGAGCTCGAGCGCTTCGCCCCGGGGGTGCGCGACGCCGTCGAGGTGATGGAGGTGTCCACGCCGCTCAGCTACGAGCGCTACCTCAAGCGGCGGCGCGGCGGCTTCATGGGCTACGAGGCCTCCCCGGCACGCTTCCGGGCGCGCTGGCTCCGGGCGCCGACACCCATCCCGGGCCTCTTCCTCAGCGGCCAGGACGTGACCTCGGACGGCGTCATCGGCGCGCTCAGCGGCGGCCTCCTCGCCGCCTCCGCGGTGCTCGGCAAGAACCTGATGCAGGAGATCGTCGGGCGCTGATGGCGGCGCCGGCGAAGCTGGCCCGCGAGGCCGTCCTCGACGCGGCCTGCGAGCTCTTCGCGCGCGAGGGCGCGGGCGCCTTCAGCCTACGGCGCGTCGCGGCCGCCCTCGACGTGACGCCCATGGCCCTCTACCGGTACGTGGCGAACAAGGAGGAGCTCCTCGCTTGGGTGCTCCAGCGCGGCTTCGAGGAGTTCGAGGCCTACCTCGCCCGCAGCGCCGAGGGCGAGACCGGGCTCGATCGGCTCCGCCTCGCCACCGAAGGCTTCTTCGATTTCGCCCTCGAGCGCGGCGCCTACTTCGAGCTGATGTTCCTCGGCGGAACGCTTCCGGGAGAGCCCGCGCGGCGTGCCTCCGTACGTGCGGTGGCCGAGCCGACCTTCGTGCTCCTCCGCGACTGCGTGCGGAGCGCCGTCGACGCCAGCGAGGTCCCGCCCCTCGACGCCCACGCGACCGCCGTCTGGCTCCTCGCCGAGGCCACCGGCATGGTCGCGCTCCACCGCTCGGGGCTCTTCGGGTGGACCCGGGACGAGCTCCGCCAGCGCGCGGAATCGGGTCTCGCCGCCGTCCTCGCGGGGGCCACGGGGCGTGGCGCCCGCTGAGGTGGAGCCGCCGCCCCCCCGCGCGTGGTCACGCGACGGGGCGGCGGGGCTCGCTCAGATCGGCAGCACCGGGAACGTCAGACCCAACGTGGAGAGGGCCCACGCCCCCTCATCCGTCGCTTCGACGAGAAAGAGCCGGAGCGGCACACCGAGCACCGCAGGAACCTGTACGTAGCCCGCCGCGACGATGACGTAGCGTCCGAAGCCGCCGGAGAGATCGACGGGCTCGAAGAAGGCATCCACGTCGAGGGGCGCGCCCTCGTCACCCACGCCGAGCACGATGGGTCCCGTCTCGTCGTGGGTGGTTCCCCCACGCCGGTCCACGGCGCCGTAGCGAAAGTCCTCGTGGCCCGGGATGGGGCCTCGAGGACTTGCG
>JBCDGX010000129.1:0-10860 GCA_038750805.1 Myxococcota bacterium | reverse complement strand
CCTCGATCTCGAAGACCTCGTCGTCCGCCACGGCGACGGCGGGCTCGGACGCCCGGGACGCGGGCGCCTCGTCGATGAGCAGCGCGTCGAAGGCGTCGTCCGCGAAGGCATCGATCTCCTCGTCGACGCTCGCGCGGGGAAGGACCTCCGTGGTCGAGTCGAGGGGCGCGGCGATGGAGCCGGCGGCCGTCTCCCCGACGTCGACGTAGCGCCGCGCGCAATCGAGAAGGTCCTCGATGGCGACGGGCTTGCGCACGTACTCCTCCGCGCGGGTGCGGAGCTTCTTGTGCTGCTCGAAGATCTCGTCGGCGTTCGCGTCGCTCGACAGGATGACGAGCGGGACGCTCTTGAGCTCCGGGTTCTTCTTCAGCTTCTTGCAGACCAAGAAGCCGTTCATGCTCGGGAGCTCGATCGAGAGCAGGATGAGGTCCGGGCGATGGGCTTCGGCGCGTGCCAGCCCCGTGGCGCCGTCCGAAACGATTTCGAGCGAGACGCCCCTACCGGCGAAGCCGCGCTCCAGAACGTCGGAGAAGGTCGCGTCGCTCTCGAAGGCGAGAATCCGATGGGCCATGGTCCTCCGCGCCGGCCGCTCCCGGACGCCGAGCCAGTCTAGGCGGAGGCCCATTCCGGCGTCAAGAACGGTGCAACCCAAAAACCGGGTAGTTTCGCGTCCTTGGATTGGGTCGCGGCCCGAGGAAACGCCTCAGGGAGAGACGCGGGCGCTCGCCGCGAGGCGGAGCAGCTCCTCGCGCGCCAGGTCGCCGGTGAACGCATAGGTCAGCCCCGCCTCCCGCCGCACGGGCACCGGGTAGCCCCGGACGTCCTGGTATTGCAGGGAGCCCGCGCCGAGGCCGGCGCTGCCTTCTGGCGCTTCCTGGGCTTCGCCCACCGGCGCGTCCGTGACGACGACGGTCATCCGTCGACCGTCCACGTCGTAGTAGAGCGCCGCCGCGCGTCGCTCGCGGACGTTCGAGAGGCGCGCGCCGACCAGCCGCGCGTCGTCGAAGACGGCGGGGCGCACGGGGAAGGTCACCTTGTCGCGGAAGTACTGCACCACCCGCTGCCGCGCCGGGGCCGGCGGTCCGGCCACGCGGGGCACGCTGGACGCCGCCGGCGGCTCGGGCACCTGCACGTCCGCCGGGAGGCCTGCCGAATGGAGCTCCACGACGTCCTCGAGCATCGACGCCGCGTTCACCGCGGGACCGTCCTCGGCGACGCCGAGCTTCAGCCCCCCGAGCACGATGAGGCTCATGGCCGCGGCGGCGGGCACCGCGTGGCGCGGGGCCACCGGCCAGGCGCGCACCCAGGGCTCGCGCGGCGCGACGCCCGGCGTCGGCGCGCGGTCGAGGGCGAAGCGCACGCGCTCCGAGAGATGCGCCGGCGCCGCCGGAGCGGCCAACGCCTCGTGGACGAGCTGTCGCGTGGCGACCTCGAACTCGACGAGCTCCTGGCAGGGAGCGCAGGCGTCGACGTGACGCTCGAGCTCGATCTGCGAGGTCGGATCGAGCTCGCCATCGACGAGGGCACCGACGTGACGCCGAACGAGCTCACAGCTCATCGCGTGGCGACCTTTTGGCGGTAGGCATCGAGGGAGACGGGATGCGGCTCGGCAGCATCGTCCGCGATGATGCCCAGCTCGACGGCCTGACGCACGAGCTTCTTCTGAAGCTGCTTCCGCGCGCGGTGGAGCCGGCTCATGACCGTCCCGATGGGGCAGCCCACGATCTCCGCGATCTCCTTGTAGGCCAGCTCCTCGACGTCCGCGAGGAGCACCATGATGCGGTAGTCCTCCGGCAGCTCGTCGATGGCCGCCTGGATCTCCTGCGCGAGGATGCGGCGCTGCGCGGCCTCCACGGGGCGGGAGAGCCCGCGCATCGCCGCGCGGCTCATCACGCCCTCGCCGACGGGCTTCGCGATGGCCCCGTCGAAGACCTTCCGCTCGCGCACGGAGCGCCGGTAGCGGTTGATGAAGGTGTTCGTGAGGATCTTGAGCAGCCAGGCCTTGATGTTCGTGCCCGCTTCGAAGCGGTCATAGAACCGATACGCCTTGAGCAGCGTGTCCTGGACCAGGTCCTCGGCGTCGCTCGGAGAGCGGGTGAAACGAAGGGCCGCGCCATAGAGGGTGTCGAGGTGCGGGAGCGCCTCGGCCTCGAAATCCCTACGGAGCGGCGACGGGGAACGGAACATACCCATGGGAGGTGCGATGGGACGAACAGCCCCACCTTGGGTCCGATTCCCAAAATCGCACGATTTTCCGCGCCTCGACGCCGAAAAGGGCGCGACTGCCGAAACTACTCGGCTTTCGCCTGGGCGTCCTCGTCGTCGGATGCCGCGGGAGCCTCGTCCCGCCCCGCGAGCTGCTGGAGCTTGGCCTCGAGCTCCTCGATGCGCGCCGAGAGGCGCTTCACCTCGTTCTGGAGCTGCCCCACGTGCCCGAGGGCGGAGCCGATGACCGCCCGGATGCGCTCGTCCGCGAGGGCCCGGAGCTCGTCGAGGATCGGCACCTTCTTCGCGGCCTCGCCCTCCCCGGCGGACTCGGCGGCCACGGCCGCGGCCACCGCGTGGGCGGCCTCGTCGAGGGCCTCTTCGTCCTCTCGGCGGACCAGCTTCGAGAGGCTGGCCGGGAGCGACGTGATGATGCGCTCGCGGCCGTCCTGGATGAAGGAGCGGAGCGTGCTCTTGCGGGTCTCGCTCTCCCCCTTCTTCTCCTCCTCGTAGATGATCTGCGCGAGGGTGATGTTGGTCAGGTCTTCCTTCGACTTGTTGTCGATGATCTTCACGTCATCGCCCTCACGGACGAAGACGGCGACCTGCTGGAGCGTGACGTAGCGGCTGTCCCGCGTGTCGTAGAGCTTGCGGTTCGCGTAGCGCTTGATGAGCCGCTGCTCGCGCGCGGGCTCGGCCGGCGGCGCCTCGCTGGGCGACGGGTCCGCGGGCATCACCTCGTCGCTCGGGCTGGCATCGCTCGGGCTGGCGCTCACGGACTTCTCGCTCCTCACGGCCAGCGACGCGGCCCCGGGCGGCGCGGGCGTCACGCCACCGTCACGACCGGCTTAGCCTGCTACAACGCACTGCGTCAAGAGGGCGCCCCCTGGCTGCCGCGCCGGCCCGCCGTAGGGTCAATTCGTGAGCCCCCCGAGCTCCCGATCCGAGCCGCCGAAGCCCAAGGAGGAGGCGCCCGCCTTCGCGGGGCTCGCCCGCCGCCTGGCCGCCGTGCCGGACGCCGCGCTCCGCATCGCCTACACGAGCAACGCGCTCGAGGCCATCGCCCCGGAGGCGCTCGCGTCCGAGGTCGACGTGCTCCTCGAGGGCGTCCGCCGGGCTCCGGAGCAGGCGACGCTCCTCCTGAGCCTCGCGGTGGCGCTCCAGGACCCGCGGCACGCGCCGCTGAGGCACGCTGCAGCGGACGTCGCGCGAGACCGCGGTCGCTCGCTCACGGCCGGGCTGCTCCGGCCATCGGGCCCCGAGACGCCCGAGAACCTGCCCCGTCCCGACTTCGGGATGGGCCGGCCGCTGACGCTCGGTGAGCGCAAGACCCTCGCGCGGCGCCGCGACCGCATGCTGCTGCTCCGGGTGCTCCAGGACCCGCACCCGGAGGTCGTCCGCATCGTGCTCGGCAACCCCGCTGTGACCGAGGCGGACATCGTTCGCGTCGCCGCGCGGCGCCCGGCGCATCCCGAGGCGCTCGCGCGGATCTTCCGCAGCCCGCGCTGGGTGCTCCGCTACGCGGTGCGGCTCACGCTCCTACAGAACCCCCACTGCCCCGCGGACATCGCGCACGCCTGCGTCGCGCTGCTGCGGCGCTCGGACGCGAAGAAGCTCGCGCGGGCCCCGACGCTGGCGCGCTCGCTGAGGGCGGCGTGCCTGCGCGCGGCACGCTCCCCGACGCTCCACTGAGCGTCAGCCGCGGTCGACGAGGTCCGCTTCGGCGACCTCGTCGCGCACGGTCTTCACGCCCTCGTCGACCTGCTTCGAGGTCGGCGTGACGTCGATGTCGTCGTTCTCGTTCAGGCCCCGCTTCAAGTTGCGGATGGCCTTGCCGACGCCCTCGCCGAGCTGGGGCAGGCGGCTCGCGCCGAAGACCAGGACGACGATGAAGAGGATGATGAGTAGCTCGCCCATGCCGGGCGTGCCGATGAGAAAACGGGGCATCGTGGGGCTCCAACGGCGACCGCGGGCCTCGCCGCGGTCTCGACTCGGAGTCTGGGGGGCGGGCGCAGAGGGAGCAAGGTGCAGCGGTGTCGCTTGGCGGCGCCGGGGGCGTGCTATGAGGCGGCGATGGGTCGGGTCCGCCTCCGGCGAGGGCACGTGCGGCCTCTCTGGGCGGGCCATCCGTGGGTCTACGCCCAGGCCGTCGAGCGCGTGGAGGGCGCACCGGGGCCCGGGGATCTCGTCTCCGTGGTCGACCCCGAGGGCAAGGTGCTCGGGCGCGGCTTCTACTCTCCGAAGAGCGCCATCCCCGTGCGGCTCATGAGCCGCGACCCCGACGAGGCCTTCGGGGAGGACGCAGCGGGAGCGATCGCCCGGCGCCTCGACGCCGCCCGCGCGCTCCGCGAGCGCCACCTCGGGCTCCCGGACGAGGCGACGAACGCCTACCGCCTCGTGAACGCCGAAGGCGACGAGCTGCCCGGGCTCGTCGTGGACGTGCTCGGGGACGTGGCCGTCGTGCAGCTCGGGACCGCGGGCATGATGCGCCGCGAGGAGCTCGTCGCCGGGCACGTCCAGCGGGTGACCGGCGCCACCACGGTGCTCGGTGCCCCCGTCGACGTGGCGCGCTCGGAGGGGTTCTCGAGCGAGGCCCGCGTGCTGCGCGGGCTGGCGCCGAAGGACCTCGCCTTCCGCGAGCTCGGCCTCGAGCTCCGCCTCCCGGCCTCCCTCGGCCAGAAGACCGGCTACTACCTCGACCAGCGCCCCAACCGCGCGCGGCTCCGGCGCTGGGCCGAGGGCGCCCGCGTGCTCGATGCCTACGCCTACGTCGGGAGCATGGGGCTCAACGCCTGCGCCGGCGGGGCCGCCGAGGTCGTGGCGCTCGAGAGCTCGGCGATGGCCGTCGCGGCGGGCGCCGCCCAGGCCGCGCACGCCGGCTTCGAGGGCCGCATGAGCTTCCGCAAGGAGGACGTGAAGCGCGCCCTCCCCGCCCTCCTCCAGGCCAAGGAGCGCTTCGACGTGGTGGTGCTCGACCCCCCGAAGCTCGCGCCGACCAAGCGCTCGCTTCCGCGCGCGGAGCGCGCCTACAAGAAGCTGAACACGCTAGGCCTCGGGCTCGTGCGCTCCGGGGGGCTGCTCGTGACCTGCTCGTGCAGCGGCGCGCTTCGGCCCGACGCCCTGACGCGCATCGTCGCTCAGGCCGCCGTCGAGGCCCGCAAGAAGGTGCGGCTCCTCGAGCTCCACGGGGCCGGCGCGGACCACCCCACGCCGCCGGCCTTTCCCGAGGGCCGCTACCTCAAGGTCGCCTTCATCGAGGTCGAGGACCGATGAGCGACGCCGCGCTCAGGCCCCTCGAGGAGCTCCCGACCACGACGCTGAACGCGCTGCGCGGGGTGATCTTCGACGTGGACGACACGCTCACGCGCGAGGGCGTGCTCGAGGCCGAGGCCTTCGCGGCGATGCACGCACTGGCCGAGGCCGGGCTCGTCCTCGCGGCGGTCACGGGGCGGCCCCTCGGCTGGGCCGACGTCTACGCGCAGCAATGGCCCGTGGCCTTCAGTGTCGGTGAGAACGGCGCCGGCTGGGCCACGCGCCGCGGCGGTCGCTTCCGCGTGGGCTATGCGGACGACGAGGGCACGCGCGCCGCCCAGCGGGGCACGCTCGAGCGCATCCGCGCCCGCGTCGCGCGTGAGCTGCCGAACGTTCGGACGGCGAGCGACCAGCCAGCGCGCCGCTGCGACCTCGCCTTCGACGTCGGGGAAGAGGTCCGCCTCGGGGAGGCGGGGCGCGCGGCGCTCGTCGCGATCATCGAGGCCGAAGGCGCCCGCTCGACCACGAGCTCGGTCCATTGCCACGCGGTGCCCGGCCTCTGGGACAAGGCGCGCGGCGCCGCGGCGGCGGCCCGGGCCGTGCTCGGCGTCGCGCTCGGCGAGGAGCGGGGCCGCTGGCTCTTCGTCGGAGACAGCGGCAACGACGCGGCGGCCTTCGCGGCGTTCGAAACGAGCGTCGGCGTCGCGAACGTGCGCGCGAGCCTCGAAGCGCTCCCCATCCCGCCGGCCTACGTGACCGAAGCCGACCGGGGCCTCGGCTTCGCGGAGCTCGCGGCGCGGATCCTCGACGCACGGAGCACGCCGTGAGCTCGGCGACGGGAAAGCGGCTGTCCACGCCCGTCGTCCTGGCGCTGGCGAGCGGCATGCTCAGCGTCGGCATCATCGCGCTCCTGGCCGTGCGCGACGCGGACGCCCCGACGCCCATCGACATCAGCCGCGTACGCGTGATCGACGACACGCCGGAGCACGTCGCGGAGTCGTTCCTCGACGCCTGGCGGAAGCGCGAGCACGCCATCGCCGCGGGCCTCGCCACGGGCCCGGCGCTCGAGGCCGTCGAGCTTCGCCGGGTGGCGGACGCGGCCCTCGCTCGGTCGGAACGCGAGCTCAAGCAGAAGGTCTGGGACGCGATGGCGACGGAGCGCCTCGACTTCTTCGTCGAGGAGAGCGAGCGCCTACCGGAGGGCCGGCTCGCGCTTCGCGGAACCGCCGAGGGCACCTTCCTCGACCAGCCCTACGAGCGGCAGCTCGAGTTCGTGACGGCCCCCTCGGGCGAGGTCTGGCGCGTCGAGGCCGTGACCTTCGGACCGATCCTCAGCGACGTCCCCGAGCTGCTCCGGCTGAACGAGTGAGGGCGTGAGCGAAAGCGACGACGAGACGCTCCGCGAGGGCACGGAGAGCCACTACCGGGACGCGGCCTACTACGACCAGGCCTACCGGCGCCGGCGCGAGGACCGCGCCTGGTACGTGGCCCTCGCCCGGGAGCACCTCGCGCCAGGGGACGCCATCCTCGAGCTCGGCGTCGGCACGGGCCGGGTGGCCCTCGGCCTGGCGGACGCGGGCTTCGAGGTCGTCGGCGTCGACGCGATGGCGAGCATGCTCGCGCGGGCCGCGGCGCGGCGCGACAAGGCCCCCCGCCGGATCCGCGAGCGGCTCTCGCTGGTGGAGGGCGACCTCCGGAGCGTTCGCCTCGGGCGCCGCTTCCCGCTCGTGCTCGCGCCCTTCAACGTGTTCATGCATCTCTACTCGCGGGAGGACGCGGACGCGGCGCTCGCCACCGTCGCCGCGCATCTCGCGCCGGGCGGACGCTTCGCCTTCGACGTGCTCCTCCCGGACCCGGTGTCCCTCGGGCGTGATCCGGACAAGGTCTACTCCCTCGGCATCGTGCGCCGGAACGGCGTCCGCTACCGCTACCGCGAACGCTTCCGCTGGGACCCGGCGACGCAGATCCAGCACGTGGACCTCGCCTTCATCGGCGCCGACGATCCGGCGCAGTTCGAGATCCAGTCGCTCACGCACCGGCACTACTTCCCGCAGGAGCTCCGCCTGCTCCTCGACACCCGGGGCTTCACCGTCGACCGGCACGAGGGCGATTGGGAGGGCGAGGCGCTCGCCCGCTTCCACGAGAGCCAGGTGCTCGTGACGCGCCGGCGCTGATCTTCCGAACGGCGCGCGACGGGCTAGGGCGTGTTCCTATATCGGTGCGCCGTGGGTGCGGATGATCGGATTCGTTGGGTTTCTGAGCGTGAGGAGTCGTCGCGGGGCTACGGCGATGAGGGACCAGGAAGCCAACGATTTCGAGGGCTTCACCCACGGTGTGCCGAATATAGGAACACGCCCTAGGCGAGGCCCGGAAGCGCGTCTGCGAGCAGCGCGGCGGCGGCGCCAAGCTCGTCTTCGTCGAGCAGGACGAGGCCGCAGGCGAGACACGGCTCGAGCTCGAGCATCCGATCGCCCCGGCTGACGAGCCACTTTCCCATCGGCGCCGCGCAGCGCGGGCAGGGGAGCGCCGTCCTCGGGAGCACGTGGGACGCATCGAGCGCCTCCTGCAAGCGCGCCACGTCCGCCCGCTCGATGACGATCAGCGCGCATTCACGGCAACGAAGCCCGGGGGCGCCGTGCCACCGGAAGGGCCCGGCCACCGGCGGCGCGTCGAAGGCCGCGGCGCATTGGGGAAAGCCGAGCGGCGCCGTCATCGCTCAGTGCGGCGCGGTCCGCTCCATCGCGGCCGAGAGTGCCTCGTCGAGCATGCGCTCGTGCTCGGCCGGGTCGGCCCAGCGCGCGCGCCCCTCCGCGGGAAGCTGGTCGATCGGATCGTAGTAGACGAAGTACTGGCCGGGCTTCACCGAGGGCGCGGTATACACGCTGATGCCGGTGGTGCGGTCGTAGACCTCGTAGCTGTGAACGCCACGCTTGCCGCCGCCGCCGGGGGCGTCGACCACGAAGGTCGGCGTATTGAAGCCCGCCGTGCTGCCGCGGATCTGCTTTTCCAGCCGCTCCGCCGTGTGCACGGTGGTGCGAAGCTCTTCGGTGCCCTTCACCAGGTCATGCTGGTAGACGTAGTAGGGGTGCACGTTCACGAAGGCGCAGCGCCTCACGAGCCTGAGCATCGTCTGGAAGTCGTCGTTCACGCCGCGCTGGAGCACGCTCTGGTTGCGCACGTGCAGGCCGGCCTCGAAGAGGCGTCCCATCGCGTCCGCCGTGATCTCGGTGATCTCGTTCGGGTGGTTGAAGTGCGTGTGGAGCATGACGTCCTTCCGCATCTTCCGGCCCTTTTCGGCCACGCCCACGAGCGCCCGGAACCAGTCATCGTCCGTGAGCACCTTCTGCGGCATCACCGCCGGGCCCTTCGAAGCGAAGCGCATACGCCGCACGTGCGGGATCGCGAGGAGCCGCTCCCCGAGCAGCTCGATCTGCTTCGCGCGGAGGTTCCAGGTGTCCCCGCCGCTGATCACGATGTCCTCGAGCTCGGGACGCGAGGCGATGTACTCGAAGATCACCTCCCAGCGCTTCGGCGACGCCTTGAGGCTGACCTTCTCGACCATCTCCTGGTCGGGCCCCACGGCGTAGGAGCGCGTGCAGAAGCGGCAGTAGACGGGGCAGGTGTCGAGCGCGAGGAAGAGCGCTTTGTCCGGGTAGCGATGCGTAAGCCCGGGGACCGGCGCGTCCGACTGCTCCCCGAGGGAGTCGAAGGTGAGCTGCGGATGGTCCGGAAGCCGCGTCGAGAGCGTCGGGATGAACTGACGCCGGATCGGATCCTCGTAGGGGTTTTCCCAGTCGACGAGCGAGAGCAGGTAGGGCGAAACGCGGACGGCCATGGGCGCACGTACGAAGGCCTCGGCCGCGTCGCTCAGAAACCCCTCGCTCGCGAGGCCTTCGAGGGCATCGAGCAGCTTCGACGCCTTGGTGATGGTTCGCTTCGCTTGCCAGCGATGGTCGAGGAAGGTCGCTCGGTCCACGTCGCTGAAGGCCGGGATGCGCCGCCACCATTCGCCGCTGCGTAGCTCGCGATGCGCGTACTCGGACGGGTCCGCGGGGGGACGGACGCGGCTGACGGTCTCTTCGGGACGCGGATCGAGGACGGGGAGCTCCATGACGATATCCTAGCGAGGGTCGAGGGCGGGCGCCGGCGCAGGCACCTAGCATGCGGCGCCCCAGCGCTCACTGGCGGTCCTCACGGTGGGACCCGCGGGGACGGCGCGCCGGGACCACGCGGCACGTTGACGGCGCCCCGGCGCGCTGCGAGACCGCGGGCGTGGAGAGCCCGCAACACGTCGAGGAACGCCTCGTCTTCGTCATCAGCCCTCCCCGCGCGGGCTCGACCCTGCTCCAGCGCATGCTCGGCGCCCACGACGCCGTGGCGACGCTTCCGGAGCCCCATCTCGTCACCCCGCTGGCCTTCCTCGGCTACCACGACAGCGTCGACGCGGCGCCCTACGACCACATCAACGGGGCGGAGGCCATCCGGGCCTTCGTGGACGCCCTACCGGCGGGCGAGCGCGACTACCTCGACGCGCTCCGGGCATACGCGACCACGCTCTACGGGCGGGCGCTCGAGGGCACCGGGAAGGAGCGCTTCGTCGACAAGACGCCGGCCTACGCGCTGGTCCTGCCCTTCTTGACCAAGCTCTTCCCCCGGGCGCGCTACGTGGTGCTGACGCGCCACCCGCTGGCCGTGTTCAGCTCCTACGCGCAGAGCTTCTACGACGGCGACTGGGAAGCGGCTCATCGCTTCAACCCGGTGCTCGAGCGCTATGTGCCGGCAATGGCGCGCCTGCTCCGCGGAGAGAACGGCACCGTGCCCATGACGCACGTGCGCTACGAGCGTCTCGTCGAGGCGCCTGAAGCAGAGCTCGCCTCGCTCTTCGCCTTCCTCGGCCTGCCGGACGATCCGAGCGCCGTTCGCTACGGCGAGAAGGGCCCGGCGCCGAAGGGCATGGGCGACCCGATCAACGTGAACCGGGAAGCGGCGCCCACCACCGCGAGCGTCGAGAAGTGGGCCGCGGAACTCGCCCATGACGCCGGCAAGAAGGCGCTCGCGGAGCGCATGATCGCGCGGCTCGCGGACGCAGACCTCGGGGCGTGGGGCCTCGACCGGGCGGCGCTTTGGGCGCCGCTCGAGGGCGCCGGGGAGCGTCCGCCCCCGACCCCGCCACGGAACGACTACACGTTTCAGCGGCGCGTGATGCTCGCGGCCCGGGCTCAGGTCGGCGCACGCCCGCTGGCGAAGCAGGCCGTCCGCCGCGTCCGCTACTACTGCGACGTGCTGCTTCGCGACTCCCTCGACGCCCGCTGAAGGCGAAGGAGGGAGCAGGAGGGCGCGCGGCCCTCCCTCCAGTGGAGGCGCGCCCCCCCCGCGGCTCCGCCCGTGTCGGCGGCGCGTTGG
>JBCDGX010000128.1:0-10870 GCA_038750805.1 Myxococcota bacterium | reverse complement strand
GAGTGGGAGCACATCGGCGTGAGCGACTCGCTGCTGATGGCGGACCGCGGCGTGAAGATGGCCGAGGCGGGCATCCGCACGGTGGTCGTTCTCGGCGTCGACTTCATGAGCGAGAACGCCCGGGCGATGCTGGACGCGGCGGGGCACGGGGAGCTGCCGGTCTACCGCGTCGCCGACGATCCCATCGGCTGCTCCCTCGCCGAGTCCGCCGAGGCCCGGGCCTACGGCGCCTACCTGACCGAGGCGCAGCGCACGGACCACGCGCTCCACGTCGTCTACATCAACACCTCGCTCGTCACGAAGGCGAAGGCCCAGCACCTCGTCCCGACGATCACCTGCACGAGCTCGAACGTCGTGCAGACGATCCTCCAGGCGGCGGCGCAGGTGCCCGACGTCGCGATCTTCTTCGGCCCGGACACCTACATGGGCGCGAACCTCCGGGCGCTCTTCGAAGGCCTCGCGGGCATGGACGACGAGGCGATCCGGGCCGTCCATCCGGCGCATGACCGCGCGAGCATCGCGAAGATTCTCGAGCGCTTTCGCTACTTCGAGCAGGGCACGTGCATCGTGCACCACATGTTCGGCGACGAGGTCGTGCGCCTGGTCCGCGCGCACTACGACGACGCCTTCGTCACGGCCCATCTCGAGGTGCCCGGAGAGATGTTCGGGCTCGGCCTCGAGCGTCAGAAGGAAGGCCGCGGCGTGGTCGGCTCCACCTCGAACATCCTCGCCTTCATCGAGGGCAAGGTGAGCGAGGCGGTGAAGGCCGGTGGCACGGAGACGCTCCGCTTCATCCTCGGGACCGAGGCCGGGATGATCACGCCCATCGTGAAGAACGTGCAGCGCCTCCTCCGCGAGGGCGGCGCGCGCTTCGACGCGGAGATCGTCTTCCCCGTCGCCCCCGAGGCCGTGAGCGTCACCGGCGACGCGAGCCTCCCGCTCGTGCCCGGCGTGAAGGGCGGCGAGGGCTGCAGCACGGCCGGCGGCTGCGCGACCTGCCCCTACATGAAGATGAACTCGCTCGAGGCGCTCCTGGACCTCTGCCGGCGCGTCGAGGCGGTGCCCGGCGCGGACCTCGCGCCCTTCGAGCCGAAGAAATACGTCGAGCGCATCGACGGGCGCACCGCCGCGGATCTCGGCGGCGAGCCCATCCTGCACATGCGCGGCTTCCAGCAGACGGGGCGGCTCCCGGACGCGCTCGTGGAGGACGTCCGGACCCGCTTCGACCTGATGAAGACGCTCCCGGGGACCCGCGAGGTCTGAGCCTCGCTCAGGGCTCGGGCGGGCCGCCGATGGGCAGCGGGTTGGCCGCGAAGAAGTTGATGATCTCCGGCTCGAAGTCGTTCAGCGTGCTGGACTCGCCGACGTCGTCGATCCACCGGAGGTGGAGCCGGCTCGCGTCACGCTCGGGCTGGTCGTCCGCGGCGCGGCGGAAGCAGGTGCTCGCGCAGGGGCTGCTCCGGTTCGAGGGGCCGAGGATCACGCGCTGGGAATTCTCGTTCATCGCCTCGGTCTCGAGGCGCTCGAAGAAGGCCTCGGCGTCGCTGCCCGGCGGCAGGGGCACGGGAGTTCCGCGGTTGAGCCCGAAGAGCTGGCTCGCGTCGCACGCCACCGTGTCGCAGCTCCGCGTGATGTAGAGCGTGGGCACGGCCGACGCGGGCAGCGCCGCCAGGTCGCAGGTCTCGTCGTTGTTGGCCTCGCCCACGAAGGGGTCCTTGGCGCCCCCCGTCGCGTTGGCCGCGACCCGGTTGCCGCCCGCCGTCGGGTTCTCGTGGCGGTAGAGGCCGTAGAAGAGCGCCATCTCGCCCCCGTCGTCCCAGCCGACGAGGTAGATGCGCTCGGGATCGACCTCGTCCGGGTACTCCGCGACGAAGGCGTCGATGACGCGGTCGATGAAGCGCACGTCGGGGTTCGCCGTATCGCCGGCGAACTCCTCGGCGTAGAGGTCGCGGAAGGAGTGGTCCCAATGCGTCCCGTCCGTGCCGTTCGGCCCGTGGACGTTCCGCGCCTGCAGCGAGACGAAGAAGAAGCCCGGCGGCGTCCCGAGGGGACCGAGGCGCCCGAGGTCCGCCTCGCCGCGGAGGCCCGTCAGCTCGTAGGCGTCGGCCGCGTTCCCGCCGAGACCGTGGAGAAAGATCATCAGCCCCTGCGGACGGCCCGGATCGACGTTCAGCGGGATGGCCTGGCAGGCGTGGCGCTCGACGCCATCGATGTCGAACATGCGTGGCGCGCCGTCGTCGACCTCGAAGCGCCCGGCCAGGATGGCGTCGACGCTCGACTCGCAGTTCGGGAGCTCGCTCGGGCGGTCGAGGGCCTCCACCTCGGGAACGCGCTCGCCGAAGGTGAGCTCCTCGAGGTCACCGCACCGCTGCTCGCGGGTGCACGCCTCGAGCGGGCGGTCGAGGCCGACGCCGGGCTCGCAGGTGTAGGAGATCGTGACGGGCGGGCCGAAGTCGTCGCCCATGTCCATCGGTCCGAGGTCCGGAGCGGGCATGTCGACGCCCATGTCGCCGGGGCCCATGTCGACGCCCATGTCGGGCGCCTCGCCGCCGCGACCGGCCGACTCGCCGCACGCGATCAGGCTCACGGCCAGGAAGAAGAAGCGAAGTCTCATGACCCGGCAATGTATCGGATGGCCCGGGCGATGGCGAAGCGGCGGACCATGCCCTAGGCCAGCACCGTGCGCTTCGCGAAGTACGAGGGTCTGGGCAACGATTTCGTGCTCGTCGACCGGCGGGCGGCGGCCGAGGCCGGCCTGACGCCGGACGCGGCCGCCATGGTCGAGGCGCTCTGCGACCGGCACACGGGCATCGGCGCCGACGGCGTGCTCTTCGTCGACCGGGCCGCGCCGGCGATGGTCGTTCGGAACGCGGACGGGAGCGCCGCGGAGATGTGCGGGAACGGCCTCCGCTGCGTGGCCCGGTACCTCGCGGCGGGGAGCGGGCCCGCCCCCCGGACCATCGGGACCGACGCGGGCCCTCACGAGGTGACGCTCACGGACGACGGGGTCGAGGTCGAGGTCGTGATGGCCGTGCCTAGCCTCGAGCCGGCCGCTCTTCCCTTCACGCACGCGGGCCCGCTGGTCGGCGGCGCCTTCGCCATCGGTGACGCGACGCTCGAGGCCACGGCCGTGAGCATGGGGAACCCGCACCTCGTCACCTTCGACGACGTCGGCGAGGCGCGCGTCGTGCTCGGCCCGGCCATCGGCGCGGACCCGCGCTTCCCCGAAGGCGTGAACGTCGGCTTCGCGCGCATGGGCCCGGACGCGCTGCGCCTCGACGTCTTCGAGCGCGGCAGCGGCTGGACGCGCGCCTGCGGGACCGGCGCCTGCGCCGCGGCGGTGGCCGCCGTCGAGACCGGACGCTGGGAGCGCGGCCGACCGCTCCCCGTGGACCTCCCCGGCGGCCGGCTCACGCTCACCGTCGGCGCCCCCGGGCAGCCCGTGCGCATGCGCGGACCCGCCCGCCACGTCTTCAGCGGCGACGTGGACCCGCGCGCGCTCGCGGCCCGCCGTTAGTGCTAGGCCGCGCCGAGGTAGATCCGCAGCGTGTCCGCCGCGGCCTGGCGGTCGAAGGGGGAGGTCTGGAGCTCCCGGCGCTGGCCGACCTCGCGGAAGAGCTGCTCGAGGAAGCCCCGGAAGGCCTCGCACTCCGCGATGGCGGCTCTCAGGCGCGGGGCCTCGAGCAGGTCCACGTCCCGGAGCGCGTCGAGGGCGTGGAGGAAATGGTCGAGGCGCTCGTAATCGCTCGACCGGACGAGCTGGTAGCCGATGGCCCGGAAGTGGCCGAGGAACTCCTGGACGAAGTGGAAGCTCCCGGTCGCCGACCAGCGGTCCGCGTCGCCGCGCGTCGCCTTCGCCTTGGCGAGGAAGGCGCGGAGGATCTGCGCGAACATCCAGATGTCCCGCCGAAGGCGCTCGCTCGCGACGCGCTGCTCGTCGCCGGGCCCGGCCAGCGCGGGCGGCACGAGCCCCGGCCGGAGCTCCTGGGTGAGCGTCCGGACCGCGTGATGGGCCGTCGCCCGAAGCGTCGCCGTCGCGAGCACGAGGCGCTCACCGAGGTCCGCGCCCTCCGGCTCTTCGGAGAGCGCGGGGAGCTCTCGCTCGAAGACCTGGCGTACCTCGACGCGGAGCATGTTGGCGAGGCCCTCGAGCGTGCTCCGGAGCGAGATGAGCCGGTCGGCCTGCGCCATGAACGACGTCTTCGACTCGACGAGGGTCCCCGCGGGCACGCGGAGGAGCTGGCGCTCGAAGGCGTCCGCGACGTCGTCCCCGGCGCCGGAGCCGAGGAAGCGGGTCAGCGCGCGAAGGTCGCTCCGTAGTACCGAGAGGATCAGGTAGCTCCGGCGCGCGGCGTCGCCGGCGCTCGCGTACTCGTCGATGAGGTCGAGGTAGCGGAGCGCGCGGAAGAGCGTGAGGAAGGTGAGCGCCACCACCCGATGCGCGGCGTCATGGGCCTCGTGCAGCGCCTCGAGCACCTCGGCGTTCCGGATGCGGTCGAGCTCCGGTCGGAACTCGAGGGCGACGAGGGGGTTGAAGTAGGTGTTCCGCGCGACCTCGCGCGTGATCGATCCGAGGAGCGCGAAGTAGAGGCGGTGCGGCACGCGCCCGAGACGGAGCATGCCCTCGGCCATCTCGAGGAAGGCCCCGAAGGTGTTCCGGAGGACGAAGAGCGACTCGTCCGGCGTGTCCTGGGAGAGCTGCTCCTGGACGAGCTGGCTCCGGAGCGCGTCCGCCGGGAGGAGCGTCTCGAGGTAGCGGCTGAAGACGTAGGCCCGGTCACGCTCGCCGAGGAGCTCGCGGACGCGCGCGACGGCCTGCTGGAGCGCGTCCCGGACGATGCGGAGCTCCTCGCGGAAGTCGTGGCCGATGGGCGTCTCGGCGTGGGGCCTGCCCGGGTGATTCCGGGCGTTCCCGAAGCAGGCGAAGCCCTTCAGGAGCATCTCGAGCTCGAAGAGCGTCTCCTCCTTGGTCGCCCAGGGGAGCGCGTCGTACCAGCCGTCACGGCTATGCGCCTGCTCGCGACGCAGCCCGCGCGTGTCCCGGAGGAGGTTCGCGTAGACGTCGCGACGCTCGGGGGTCGACATCTCGCCGACCTTACCCGATACGCGGCCCGAGTCCCGTTCCGAGGGAAGCGCGCCCTTCAGGCGCTGCGGCGGACGGCGCCGAGGGTGCGGAAGGCGAGCACGAAGCTCACGAGCGCCATCACGCCCATGAGGCCGACAACGGGCCAGCGGCCCTCCTCGCGCGCCTGGAGATCCCGGGCGATGGTCGCCGGGTCCCCGACCCAGAGCTCCCCGCCCTCGTCGCCGGGCCGGTACACGACGGCGTCGCCGACGCGGAGGGCCTTCACGCGGATGCGGTAGGGCGGGCGGAGCCGCTGATCGACGTCCGTCGCGTCGGACACCACGGCGAGGCCCCCGAGCTCCTCGAAGCTCCCATCCTCGAAACGCGCGGCGCCGCGCCAGAGGTCCGGGCGCGGCAGCGTGACGTCCACCCGCTCGCCGCCCTCGGTCTCGACGGTCACGGCGGCCGTGCCGACGAGCTGAGACCAGCTCTGGTCGATGCCCCCGCCACCGCCGGCCCCGCCGAGGCGCACGAGGCCGTAGAGGAAGGGCGCGCCGACGGGGCTCTCCAGCGCCGGGCCTTCGCCACCCACGATGCGCCCGGCGACGACGCCCGCACCCTCGGGGGCGCTCACGCCGGTCCCGCTGAGCGCAACGGAGCCCGCCGAGTACGCGAAGGCGCATCCGACGGCGAAGGCGAGGAAGCCGAAGACGGGCTGGAGCCGGGGATCCACGCGCGGGGCTTAGCGTCGCCAGTCCCTGGGGGCCATCGAAAGTACGGGTGTATCCCCTCGGGCGCGTGGCTACGCTGCCTTCATGGACGCGAAGACGCCCGGATACCGAAGGGCGGCTTGGGCGGCCTCGCGCACTGGGGCCCGGCGATGGGTGTCACTGACACTCGTGGTGACCTGCGCGCTGTGCGTCGATGGGCCCTGCGCGGCCGAAGCGGACGAGATCCGCGTGCTGACCTTCGCCATCGACGGCTACCCGGCCGGCAACCGACCCCGGCAGGAGGAGGGCGCGTTCGAGGCCATGCGCCGCTCCGAGGCCGCTCTCGTCGCCGTTCAGGGCATCCGAGACGTGCCGCGCTTCGAACGGGCAGCCAAGCGACACCTGGGTCCGAACGTGCGCTTCGTGGCCGACGAGGGCACGGACCGGCGCCATGTGGGCGTGCTCTACCACAGCGAGCTCTTTGCGCTGGAGGGTGCGAAGGAGCACCGCATCGGCAACCGCGTGCCCCTTCTCGAGGTCCGTCTCGCGCAGCGAGGACGCTCGACGCGCGTTCGGCTCTTCGTCTTCCTCGGCTTCTTTCAATGGCTCTCGGACACGACGAAGGCAGAGATGGCGCGGGTGCTGCGCGATGCCCCGCGCTCGGACGAGACGGTCTTGCTCTTGGGGCAGTTCCACCTCTCGCGGGACCCCGAAGACCACCTCGACGCGCTCGCCGAGGCGTCCGACCTCGAGTGGCTCTCTCGCGACCTCCGATGCACGGGCTTCCTCTGTAGCAACTACGACTGTGTCGCCAGCTTCGGCGCGCACGTCCTCGGCAACCGCCCCGCCGAGGTCGAGGCCGGCGCACATTGCGCTTCTACCCGGTGCGAACGCTGCGTGCCGTGGACCGACTCGTGCCCGCCGCCGTTCGTACGCGAGGTCTCGAGCTCCTGTCCGCTCCTCGTCACGATCCCGCGCGAGGAGTAGCCGCTGACGGGAGCCTGGCCCTCGGCGCCCCGCGGCGGTAGCTTCCGCCGCCGATGCGAGAGGAGGTCGCCGCCGCGCTCGCGGACCCGGTGCGCGGCATGCGTCTCGCCGCGCTCGTCGACGCCGTCCGTCCGCGCCGGGGCGTGGACCCGGCCGCGCGCCTCGGCGCCTTCATCCGGCAGCTCGAGGAGGACCCGGCGCTCGCCGAGCGCTTCCGCGGCGCGCTGCGCGAGGCCTTCGGCGGCGTGCGCTTCGTGCACCTGCTGGCGGAGACGGGGATCCTCGAGGACCGCACGCTGCTCACGCTCCTCGGCTCGGGCGTGACGGAGGCGCTCCTCCCGCCGGTGCCTCCCGACGACGACGCGCGCGCGCTGATGACGCGGGTCTTTCGTCGCCGAACGGACCACCGCTGGGTCGCCGCGGTGCCGCGGGAGACCTGGGCGCGCCTCGCCTCCATCGCCCTCGAGGGCATGGACCTCGGCAGCACCGGCGACCTGGCCCTCGCCCTCCGGGCCCTCGCCGTGCGGGCGAGCGCCAGCGGCATCGACGAGGAGGTCCTCCGCAAGCTGAGCTTCGCCGACGGCTACGAGGCGCCCTTCCTCGAGCTGCCCGCGCGCGTGGACACGCTCCTCGAAGAGCGCGAGCAGGGAGCCGGCCGGGCCTCCTACGACGAGGTCGTGCGCACCGCGCGGGCCTGTCGCGCGGTGGTGGCCGGCCTCCGCGGCTCGCGCCACGTGGCCGGGACGAGCCTCCGGCTGACCCGCCTGACGCGGCGCATGCAGCAATCGCTCGGCCGCATGGAGCGGCTCGTGGCCCTCCTCGTCCCCCCACCGAAGCCCGGCGCCGGGGAGAAGACGCGCGTCGACTCGGTGCGCGCGGAGGCCGCGGCGGCGCTGCTCCCGGAGCTCCTCGAGGCGGTGCAGGCGGGCCGGACCTTCGGGCGCCGCGTCGGCCAGACCATCGACCTCGTCGCCTACGAGATCACCGAGCACGCGGCGGCCAAGGGCGCGAAGTACCTGGGCGCGAGCGCGAAGGCCTACGGGAAGCTCTTCGCCGCGGCGCTCGGGGGCGGCGCGCTGGTCGGCGTCTTCGCGATCTTCAAGCTCTTCCTCGGGAAGGTCTCGCTGCCGCTCGCGGGCAAGGCGCTCGTCTACGGGCTGAACTACGCGATCTGCTTCTCGCTCATCTACGTGCTCGGCGCGACGCTCGCGACGAAGCAGCCCGCGGTCACGGCGGCGACGCTCGCGAAGGGCCTCGACGACGCCCAGTCGCGGCAAGGCGCCCTCGAAGGCGTCGCCGACGCCGTGGTCGTCGTGTGGCGGAGCCAGTTCGTCTCCTTCCTCGGCAACCTCCTGGCCGCCTTCCCGCTCGCCATCGGGATCGCCATCGGCCTCGAGCGGGTCTTCGAGGTCGAGACCGTGGACGTCGAGGGCGCGCGCGAGCTCCTCTTCGAGAACCACGCCTTCGAGTCCCCGGCGCTCGCCTACGCGGCCATCGCGGGCGTCTTCCTCTTCATCGCCGGGCTCATCCAGGGCGGCGTCGACAACCGGGTCGCCTACGGCGAGCTCGAGACGCGCATGGCGAGCCATCCGCGCCTCCGCTTCCTCGGGAGGCTCCGGCCCAAGCTCGCAAAGGCGACGGCGAAGCACGCGGGCGGCCTCGTCGGGAACGTGGTGCTCGGCTTCCTCCTCGGCTCGACGGGGGTCGTCGGGAAGATCTTCGGGCTCCCCCTCGACATCCGGCACATCGCCTTCTCGTCGGCGCATGTCGGCGTGGCCGTGCTCGACGCCCCGGAGCTGCTCACCGCCAAGGAGACCGCCGTCGTGCTCGTCGGTGTGCTCGGCATCGGCTTCGTGAACTTCCTCGTGAGCTTCGGGCTCACGCTCGCGGTCACCCTGAAGTCGCGGCGGGTGACCGTGCCGCAGTTCGGCCGGCTGGCGAGGCTCCTCGGCAAGCGCCTCCTGACGCGCCCCTTCGAGTGGCTCTTCCCGCCGCGGCGTGCAGGCAAGGCGGACGACTCGACGGCTTAGGGCCTCAGGGTGGCTTCGGGCGCATCGCGCTCAGCGAGGCACTTGCTATGCACGAAGCGTGAGTGCAGAGCGCTATGCGAACGCCGCGTGTTGGATGCTCCTCTTGGCAGGCGCATGCGGCGACCTCGACACCACCCTGGACGGTGGCCTTTCTGATGCGGCGTCGAGCGACGCGAGCTCCGCCGACGAAGGCACCATGGAGCTCGCCGAGCGCCTGGCCATCGTGACGCAGGATCGAGGCGGCATGGGCGGGACCGCCGTAACGCTGGTGGACCGACGCAGCCCGCCCGAGCAGCTGGATCTGAGCGAATCGCTGACCTTCGGCGGCTTCGGAGATGCCTTCGGCTCACCCTTCGAGCAGGACGTCTTCTTCACCTGGAGCGGGGAGGCGCCGCGGCTGACGCGCTACCGGGCCAGCCTCGAAGGGGGATTCACCGAAGAGGGGATCCTCGCCTTCGACCGCCAGCTGGTCTCTCCGCCAGGCTCGCTGGTGGCCTCGGATTTCTTCGTCGTGGCGCCGGACAAAGCCTACGTGCTCGATGGGCTGGGGGCGGCCGTCGTGATCTTCGACCCGCAGGCAATGACCCTGGTGGACCGCGTGCTCCTGCCGCCAGACCTCCCTGTGCCGGGTTTCCAGCTTGGACCCGTGGTGGCCTCGGACCGCCTGATGATCGGCGACACTCTCGTGGTCACGATCGGGTTCACGAACTCGGCGCGTGCGGACATCAGTGCGACGTCGTTCATCGTATTCCTCGACACGACCGACGACACCATCGAGCGCGTGCTGACCCCGGAGTCCTGCGGCTACCTGCAACATGCCCGTGCCACGGCGAGCGGCACTCTGCTCTTCGGTACCGGCGTGCGCTCCGCGGCCTTCGAGATCGCGAGCGCCGGAGAAGTGGGCGGGCCGAGCTGCATCCTAGAGGTCGATGGCACCACCTTCGACGCGACCCCCCTCGCCGCCCCAGGCGCACTAACCGGGGGACGGGCTGCGGGCAGCTTCTACTTCGTGAGCGACACGAGCGCCTTCGTGCGGATCTTCGAGGAGTCCGCACTCGATGTGGACGTTGCCGACCTGACTCGCTTCGAGGTCGCCAGCGGCCCCTACTGGCGCTGGGGGTTCGTCCCTGACCTCAACGGCGCGGACTTCCGCCTCGTCGACGACGGGAGCGAGCTTCGGAGCGGATTCTCGTTGTCGCGCGTCGTCGACGATGTCCGCTTCGCCATCGAGCTCCGCCCCGATTTCGGCGGCTCCCGGCTCATCGAACTGCAGGCAGGGGGCACCATCCTCCCCCTGACGGAGACGTCTCAGTTCCTACGGAACGTGTTCGGCATGAGGCTCTAATGCCTCGTGCGCAGAAGGCGATTCCCGGCATGCGCCCTACTCGAGCTGCCGGCGGTAGCTCGGGGCTTGCGGCGCGTCCGGATACATCGCCAGGAAGGCGCGCATCTCGCGGACCATGTCCGCGCTTCGGCCGAGGTCGCGGTAGGCCTGGATGAGCGTGGCGCGCTCCAGGGGGCTGCGCGCGCGGCCCGCGAGGGCCTCGACCTGACAAGCGTCGTCGTTGCGGCAACGCGCGAGCACGTCCGCGAGATCGACGGGGGTGCTCGGCGGCGTGACGGCCGGTGGCGCCGCCGGCGCGGGCTCGACCTCTTCGGGCTCCACGGCCTCGGGCTCGACCGCCTCCGGCTCGACGGCCTCCGGCGCGACAGCCTCCGGCTCGGGAGGCTCGGCGACGTCCTCCGCCGCCGATGCCCCCGCCGGGGCACTCGGCAGCTCGAGCTCCACGCGCGCCGGGCCGTCGAGGTCCACCGCGCGCGCGAGCGAGAGCCCCTCGTCCGCCATGACCGCGAAGCGATGCGGTCCCGGCGGGAGCTCGAAGACGAGCTCGACCGCCGGCTCGATGCGACCCCGGGACCGGCCGTCGACGAGCAGCTCCCCCTCCACGCCCGAGGCAACGCGGACCTGGACCGGCGCCACGTCGGGCGCCGGTCCGACGACGGCGAGCCCGACGGCCGCCAGTCCGACCAGGGCGAGCGCGCCGGCCACGAGCGGCCCCCGGCGCGCCTTCGGGCTC